>JBCDGT010000208.1:0-6247 GCA_038750915.1 Bacteroidota bacterium | reverse complement strand
TATGTTTGGTAGGCGTAGCTCCTACTCTTATTCTTCCAAAAAAGCAACACCTTTAACTTCTCCTTTTCCTTGTTTAAACCCATTTGATTATACCTCCTAAATCCGTTTAAATCACGGTAATTTAACTTCTCTAAGACAGCTTGCAAGGTTACGCTTGCACCATGTCTTTTATTATTATCTAATTCTACTCGAACAACTTCAAAATTATCTTTTAAGCTATTATCAAATGACAGGTCTACACCAAAAAAATTGGCTTCTTCTACTAACCAATCATTTGCGGCGTAATACTCTTCTACGTAATAATCTAGCTCATTTTCATCCCATGCTTCCTCTAAAGTTTCTACGAACAACACTAGGTATTTCACGTCTCCAGAAAGGGCTACTTCGTTACGTATTCCTCCTTGAGGATATACCTCTAAGTTCAACGTGGTAATCATCACTACCAATATCAAAAGATATTTAGAGTTCATCCAGTATTTTGTTTTCATCGTTAAATAGGTCGTTTTATACGGTCTGCTAAAAAACAGGATCATCGAAAGCGTACTGCGAACCAGCTGCATTATACAAATGCTATCACTTCAAATGGTTGTGATGTCAAAGATAATAGATATACTACTTGAACTGTAGTCGTGATCATTAAGAGGCTCAAAATACCAGTGGTAAACCCTCCAACTCCCCCACCACCCGGTAAGGCTGAAAACGTACGAACAACTCCTCACTGTACCAACTAAGGTCCCTAGTCATTTTAATGGCTTTTTGGTGTTCTTTGCTGCGGTAGGCAAACTCGGTCAAGCACTCCTGGTTTTCCCAAATACTGAAAGTGGCCATTTGCTTGATGGGTGCCTCGCCAATACCTTTGGTGTACAGTAGGCCTTTTGCCGTGGCGATTGGCCGCTGAGAAGTAGGTACGTAGCGCCAAAAACGGACTAAATGTCGGGCGCGAATAGTTGCCCTAGTTATGACCGCAACGAAAGGATTGGCGGAATCAATATTATTACTGATTCGAAAGGGCGTCCCCCCCGACCATACACCATGCGAACGAATGGCCCGAAGGTAAATAGTCGCCATTTCCGAAGTGCGAAATTGGTAGCGTTTGGGTAGGGGTGCGTTTTCAAAAAAGGCTTCCGCCTGGGCCTCCGTCTCCCAGACTTGCAAAATGGCGTGAGTAGACCAGTCCGGCCAGGGATTAAAGCCTAGACCACGACCACTACCCATCAGTTTATAAAACTCCATACCTTCTACCGTTACCAAATCGGCGTGGGCGTATTGCATCATACCAAAGGCCCAGATTTTGTCTCGGAGGGAGGCATACCTGCAAAAAGTGAGGGTAGTAATTTGGGTTTCCGTCCCCGTGATTGGATTGATAGAGCTGATAGTTTAGTCGCTTGCTACCGCCTAACGCAAGAATGATGAGTTGGATTACGATGTGCCCGTATTTCTATCAAACTATCCTACCTCAAGTATCTACCACCACTCTATGAGATCAGCAAACGACTCGCACTTGGCGAGTGCAAGCACTAAGAAGGGTACAATCCACAAAAGACCAATAGACCAACCTACTCCCCGCCCCCAATTTTAGGCACCGCCATTATCCTAATCCGCGGAACGGCCAAGCGAGCAGAAAGGGGCCGGCGACAAAGACTATAGCCACCCTGAACGGGCAAACAAAGGTCCATCCGCAGCGGGAGGGTTTGCATATTGCGGTCGTCGATGTCTTTGAGCGGCCAGGTGCGCACACTTTCGAGTGTAACACTAAGAAGAGAACGACGAGCATCGTAGAAAGTCTCAACGATTTTAACGTCTACTGGGGAATCCGACCAACCGGCGGAGATATCGGTAGCGACGATTTGTCCGCGCGCATCTAGAGGGTTGTCTCCGTCTTCTACGTTTAGGGTAAGGTACCAGCGGAAAGCGTACTGCCCATTGTTTTTTCGCTGTAGTTCGAAGCGGCTGCCCGCCATGTCGACTAATGGATGAGTAGAAGTAGGTAGGCGCTGACTAACCGGAATCCGTAGATCGGGCAAGTTGCCGCGTGCGGGCAATACCAATTCGTAATAGAGGGGTACTTCCTCGATGGCACCGGGATTAGTGGGCAAAAAGAGGTCCGGAGAGGTATTTCCCCCGATGGAGAAAGACAATTCGGACGCACCGGAGCTACGAACTTGCAAAGAAGGTTGCCCGCGGTAGGCACCGCCCCTCACGTTATCGAGTCGCCAACCGGCGCCGGCCAGGCCGGCGGGCAAGCCCTGAATTTTTACCGCATGCTGGTGGGCCCCTCCCTCCCGCAAGGGAGAAGGCGCTCGCTGATCTATTTGTACTAGGGGGGTATTCCGGAAGTAGGCCTCAATGTCGGCCGGAGAAGGCAGCGGAGCAAAAAGACGATTACGCTGGTATGGACCGGCGAAATCGGTGTAGACAATGGTCTCCCAATCGGTACCAGAAAAATCATTTTTGCTCGTACGACCCTTAGCACCTTGGGCGTTGAGTTTACCAATCAAGGGTAAGGCTACGTTTACGCCCAGGCTTTGTTCCGTTGAAGCAACTTCAGCGGCATCGGTCAGGTGCTTAATCATGACGCCCTCAAACTGGGTCAGGTAATACGCCTGGTGGGCATACTCGGGGTGGTCTTGGTAAAAACGCCATAGGCGCGCCATCAACTCGGTGGTTCGTTCATCATTCGCGGCCAGCATCTCGGCCAGCGGACTAACGAAACTACCCGCCATCGCCACCACGGTAGAATTCCGGCGGGCATCCGTATCGAGCGCCGCAGCAAAGGAAGAGTAAGGCGGTTTGAGGCCTACGTCCAGGGAAGCTTTGAGGTAACCACTACAATTTTTCGTCAACAGAAACGCATCAAAACCAGGCCGGGGTTCGGGCAGTAAATCCACTCCATCCGCTGCACTGAAAAGCAGCTGATCGGCGCGATAGCGAACCTGATCGAGAGGAAAGGTAGTTTCCTGACCGGTAAAGATGTAACTCAACAGGTTTCCACCATTGATGTCCGCTCTTTCCACCCTAGTGCGCAGGGTGCGCTTGCCCAAAAAACGATCGATGGTAGGGGGCGTGTAGTCCCTTTTACCAGATGGTGTGGTAAAACCACAAAATTGGTAATGGCGCTCGAAAACGCCTTGTAGGGCATTACCTAAAGTGGTGCGGCCGTAAGACCGTTCCGGTGGCCAAACGGGTTCACCCTTCTTGGTTCTCCGCCGTTGCGCGTCGAGAGAAAGAGAAGTGAGCATCACTAGTAAGAGTAGAAAAAGTGGAAATGGTTTCATTTAGATGTTTCGCTTGGGGCAACATACCGAAATAATACTAATGCGTGTTGCCAACAATGTATTGTGTGATAAAAGGTGGAATGCGGAAAGGAAGCAATAAATAGCTTCGATTTTAAGGGAACCTTAACGGTTAGGGCTTATCGGTACTTTGGCTCTAGTGAAGGAAAACACCCTACGCTACTGACCACAAAATTTTCGTCGACGCCATCGTCCGCCAGTATCAGGGTAAAAGGCTCAACGTAAGGGTCGAACGAACACGCCCATTTCTCGGTCCATTCCTCGCTCTTCTACCCTTCCCAGAGCATACCAGCGGTCGTTCAGGACAATCGTCTCCTTGATAACACTCGTTTCGATGGCATCAACAAAGATCAGCTTTCCGCGGGCAGGGTCAATTTCGTACAAGCGGTGCCCTTTCCGATCAATGGCCAGGGTATAAAAACGTTTCGTAACGGGGTCCATGATGATTTTTTGCAGAATGGAGAAGCCATCGTCCGTTTTAACCGGTAAAGCCTGGTCTCCTCGTGGAGCGCCGTCGGCTTGGAAAAAGCCAATCCGCTCTTCGTCAAAATTGAAGAAGACAATTTGCTGATCATCGTAGCGGCAATGATTGTCGTTGGCGGTATTGTACATGATGGTTAGATAAAAGTCGCCGCGTTCCTGCAAATCTCGAAGTATTTCGTTTTCCCTCCAGCCAATATCTCCCATATTATCCGTCAGCCAGCCGATGGTCATGTGGCGAAAATCCTCGTGATAAGAATCCACTAAATTACTGTCAACAAAGGCGGTCAGTAGCTTAGTTTTTCCAGTAGTATCGATCAACAGGTAGTTCTTAACCAATCCGTTGGCCAGTTGCTGCTCGTAGAGGTAGCTTTCTTCAACCTTCGTATGGCAGCCAGCAAAAAGGTGAAAGTGCTGTGCGGCGGGTACCCTTTCGCGCGGAATTAGTTGACCATTTTCATAAGTAAAACTAACGGCATCTTCCTTGGTAATGAGGTATAAGTAATCTGTACAAGTTGTGCTCATCCCTACTAACCTAGAGATTTCCAGTGCATGCTGACTGAGCAGATTGCCCCCTGGCCCGAAGATGCGTAATTGGTAGAGGCGTTTTCCACCACGCTCGTAGGCGAGTACGATGTTCTCTCCCCAACGACACATCTTCACCGGCAAGTGCTTTTTAAGTCGAATACGTTGAGATTTCCCTTTGGTGGGGGCTGAGATAGTGATGGTAGGCAGGTCATTATCAGGAGTAAGCAGTACCATCACCCTACCGTTCGTGGCCTTAGTAAGCGGAATTCGCCGAGTAGTATAGCCAATCGCCGAAACTTGCAAGGTGTCTCCGCGCACCGGTAATTTCAATTGAAACTTACCTTGGGTATCCGCCACCACGCCAACCTTACTTCCCAAAACCTGAATGGTAGCAAAGGGAATACCTTGCTTAGTGGCCGCATTCAACACCTCACCACTCAATTCTTGGCCGCATAGTGTTGCGAGTCCAAAAAAAGTATACAGGCAGGTAATAAGAATTCGTTTAGGCAAATCGTTTGTCAGGCACATATAGTACGGGTTAATACCTTAAGGTAGCAAGCCATAGGTTGCAAAAATCTGCCTTATTGAATTTTGTCAGGTAGCCAACGAGACTTTATCCCCTATTTCGTTGTTAGCCGAGCCCAGACTCTCCTGAGCTTGCCGAAGTGCGGATGCAATCAATATTGATTCTATTTCTCGATATCTTTTCTTCGCTTGATCTCTTGCTTTATCAACTTACGTTCTCTCCCTAGCTCTCCCGTTACCGATCCGTTTTCCTCGGCCCGACGAATTAGGTAAGGCAGCACCTCTTTCACGGGGCCATAAACCATGTATTTCGAGACATTATAGCCACCACCCGCCAGGTTGAAAGTCAGGTTATCGCTCATACCCAAGAGCTGGGCAAACTGTACGTGAGGATGGTTGCGGGGAATCTTGCGCTCAACGATCAACTCCGTCATCAACCGAACGCTGTCTTCGTTGTGACTACCGATACAACAAGCGATGGTATTCACGTTGTCCGCGCAAAAGCGTACGGCAGTATTGAAGGCATTGTGGGTAGCCTCTAGGGTCGGCTGTATCGGACTTGGGTAGCCCTTTTCCTCCGCACGAGCGCGCTCCTTGAGCATATAAGCCCCTCGTACTAGCTTCGCGCCGAGCAAGTAGCCCTCCCGTCGTGCCCGTTCGTGGCTCTGCATCAGGAAATCAAGGCGATCGTGGCGGTACAACTGGTAAGTGTTCAAGACGATAACCCGCTCTTGATTATAGCGTGCCATCATTTTGTTGGCCAACTGATCGATAGTGTTTTGCATCCAGCTTTCTTCGGCGTCGATATACACTTGTACGTCGCGCTTAGCGGCCTGTCCACAAATCGCATCTAAACGCCGGAGGGTAGCTTGGAATTGGGCGTGGTCATCACCACCAAAATCGACGGTTGCTCCGTTGAGATTTTCCAGCATCTCGTCCGGCGCAAGTCCAGTGATTTTAACCACAACGGCAATGGCGGCGGGTGCTTCCGCACTGAATTCGATTGCCCCCAGTACTTCTTTCATGAAGTTATTGTAGTCTTGTTCGGAGTTCTTTGCCTCCGCACCAAAATCTAAAATACTAGTGACACCGTACTTGTGCAGGTTTTTGATGGCGGGTTGGGCCATGATGAGGCTGGTTCCGCCAACAAACTGCTGGAAAATTGTTTTTTTAACCCCCCACTCCGCTAAGGGCATACCGTTACGCACTGCCCAAGCGCCAACACCGGAAAGCACGTTGGTAAGTCCGGTATTCCCCATCAACTTAAAGAGCAGGTTTATCCGCAGTAGATCACTATCCTCTAGATGTTTAAAGGTTTGTTCCGTATCGGAGAAATCAGGCAGGGTCAATTGTGCTTCCTGCTCCATAAACTGTTCTACGGCCCGCTTACCTAAATTTCGGTCGTGAAGTGGGCTGTTTGC
>JBCDGT010000207.1:0-6278 GCA_038750915.1 Bacteroidota bacterium | reverse complement strand
CGAAATAGGTCATTACCTCGGCCTGCGCCATATTTGGGGTACAGATACCTCTCCCATGCTGGACTCGGAATGCCAAAATGACGACGGTATTGCGGATACGCCTCTGCAGCACCTACCGAGTGGGTTCTGCCCTACTTCAGCAGCGGACAGGCCTCATACTTGTGGTAGCCCCGACATGTTCGTCAACTATATGGACTATACGGAAGATGCCTGCCTGAACATGTTCACTAAACAGCAGGTAACTGTAATGCATACAGTGCTACAAGAATTTCGCCCTAGATTGATTGAGGGAAAAATAAAATACCACCCAGTTCCTCCACAAAGAGATTTTACTCCTTTTTTCGTTTATCCTAATCCTACCACTGACCGTTTTTTTGTCGATTTTGATGCTTACGGAGACGAACGCTCCCGCATCACCATCGAACTGTACAATATCAACGGAAGACTAATCCTTAGTAAAAAAGTAAATAAGGAAGTACGAGTGGAGGTATTGGTGACAAACCTACCTAAGGGTATTTATCTGGTTAAAGTAGGAGATACCGTAAAAAAGTTATTTAGGAGCTGATTATGGGATAGGGGGTACTACTGGACATTTTAGTGAATACTTCTCTCCAATGTAGTGAGCTAGAGAGATTGTGGGGAAAAGTAAAATATCCAGTAGTATGGCCATCATGGATATATTACCTCGTTTAGGTAGCTTAAAAGCTGCTGGATTATCTAGCTGATGGTACAGCTTGCTTACGTTTGACGAGCTCATTGAGCACCTGCGGCCGCGCCCTACTCTTTAGCCAGGTGAGCCCCTAAACCAAGTAGATGATGCTACTGAATTATTAGCCGACCTAAAAACCTCCTAAAGGGAAAAAGTAGCTCAAGACCGCCTTTTACAAATTGCGACTTAGCAATTGTACTTGGTAAGCGTTATTATTATTAAGAGTGCGTCGGAAGGTAGTTTGTCTAGTAATTAGTAAGCCGGAAGTCGATTTTTTTGAAGAAATTCAATCGTTTAGCGAAGGATTAGCAAATTACCGTGGTCTTAACAGCAAATCTTTACTTTAAAGGAGTTTTTTGATTCCATACCCTCATCACACAACAACAGTCTATAAGCAGTTTTTCTACTCGTTTTATGGTAATACGCAGGCCTGCTATTTATCAGAGAATGCTTTTTGATCACCTCTGGGTATCCATTCTCGGGTACGCTGAATTCTACTAAAACGAGTTGACATGAGTTTTCACCGAATTGGAACGATGTTCCTCCTGCTATTCTTTTCTCTAATTGTAACGAACTGCGCCGAAGAAGAGGCGCTAGTACTTCCTACCGAAGAAGATCCAACTAGTGAGGATCCTAATCAGGTCAACACCGTTCTGGGCAACCCTGATTTGGTCGTCGAGTGGACCGACCTGCTACTGGATTTAGAACGTTATGCTTCTGGAATGCGACCTAATGCTAGTGCTCGGGCTCTAGCCTACATTTACCTGGCTGCTTACGAAACGGCCGTTCCCCAAATGGAAGGCTACCGATCTAACGATAACCGGTTGCGGCGGTTCCGTATCGAAGATGATCAGCGAGATAACCCACTAAGTGTAGAGTTGGCTCTCAACACGGCTTTTGCGGAGGTCATTGATCATTTCCTGTTAAACTTGCCTAGTGACCAACGGGATAAAATCAGCTTGTTTGCGAGCGAGAAGCTAGGTGAATTAAGCGCAGGTCTACCTGCGCAAGAAATAAGTAATTCTGAAGATTGGGGACGATACGTTGCCCGGCAGGTGATCAGTTACAGCCAAACCGATGAAGCGGCTGAAGAACAAATTCTAGATCCTCAGCCCCGTTCCTATGAACCTCCGACCGGGGATGGTTACTGGACTTATTCCGCTGATCCGGAGCGGGCCTTATTTCCCTATTGGGAGCAAGTGAGGACCTTTGTTATTGCTCCAGAGGAAACAACAACTGTGCCACCAATTACCTATAGTTCAGCCCCTAATTCTGCCTATCGGGAGCAAATGGAGGAGGTATATGCTGTGAACAATCAAGCTCGCGTGGATGACGGAGAGGACCTTTGGATTGCGGAATTTTGGAGTGACGACGTGGAGAACTTGATGTTTAGCCCTCCGGCGCGACAAGTATCCATCGCAAATCAGTTAATTGTACAGTATGATTTAAATTTAACGGAGTCTCTCAATTTATTGTTGAAGGTAGGTTTTGCCCTCAATGACGCCGCCGTTGCTACTTGGAAGTATAAATACGAACACATGGTGATGCGCCCAAACGTATTCATTCATGAATTTATCGATCCTGACTTTCAAACCAACCTGTTCCGATTGGTTTTTTGGCCTAACCCGAGTTTCCCCGGTTACCCCTCAGGGCATTCTGCTTTTGCTTCGGCAGCAGGAGGTATATTTCGGGAAACCTTTGGTAATGCGACCAATTTTACGGATCGCTCCCACGAGGGTAGAACAGAGTTTCTTGGCACACCACGTACGTTTACTAGTTTTGAGCAACTGGCGGAAGAAAATGCATTCTCCCGTATTCCGCTCGGAGTTCACGTCCGGATGGATTGTACTGAAGGCTTACGCTTGGGGTATGAAATTTCGGACGCCATCAATCAGTTGGATCTAGTTCAATAAAAGGATAGTTGGGGAGCTCAGAATTGAACACTCAGTTTTGAGCTCCTGTCCTTAATCCAGCCACTCATCCCCGTATTCATCGTCCTTAAACCGATCGATGGTACGCCGTTCTCTTTTGGTTGGTCTTCCCGCGCCTTTTTCCCGGAATTCGGACCCAGCCTTGCCGACAAACCAATCTTTGTATTTATTCAACTCCTCCTGGGGGGTATGATCTACGTAGGCGGTGACGGCGATAGGGGCACCCACCCGCTTGGCAAGCAGGCGAACTACTTCGTACTCTAGGTTGAAACCATTCTTCTGTACCTGAATGCGATCCCCTACGGTGACTGGTGTACTGGGCTTGACGACCTTACCGCCTATCCGTACCTTCCCTTGCCGCACGGTATCTCCCGCCAGCGTCCGACTTTTAAAAATGCGTACGGCCCAGAGCCATTTGTCTACGCGCACTTTATCCATGTAAACGTAAGGAATTTGCGTAGGGGAAAGTTGCGTTCGACCTGCTCTTACTCATGCACCCTTCCTTTGATAGTCCCCCCTTGAACGGCTCGGTCTAGGGTGTCCGATAAAGCGTAGGTTTCCGGTCGGGGCACTAGCTTGCTTAGGTCGGGCTGTCCAGCATCTACCCAGCAACTGTACCAAACGCTGCCGATGCTGAGAATTGACGCCCGAAAACGTGCTTCGACCATACCCTGCATTTCCTTATCCCAAGCAGCAGCAAATTCCGCACACTGGGTCCTCACGGTACGCCCTAGGCGTTCATCGAAGCACATCTGCTGGTCAGCCGGGTAAGTTTCTCGCAGACGTTGCTCCGTGCGGAGTACGCTATCGACGAGGGAGTGGCTTTTGAGCACGATATCCCAGTAATATTCCCTGGGATTTTCAATGTATTTGGCTTTTCCGACGAAGAAATCGTAAGAGTTGTCCGCAAAAAGCTCCGGTAGTCGGCTCTCCCAAAAAGCATGAATGCCCGTCTGGCCCGTTAATTGACCGTTATAGTTTTCTGTGGTATGCAAAGGGACGTGCGCATCGCCGATGTAATGTCCCATTTCTGCACAAAGTCGGAGGATAGCGCCAACATCTTCCGCTTCGAAGGCACGGGTGATTTTTTTGTGCATAAGCTCCAAGTGATAGGGTAGAATGCCGTAGCCACTGAAGTTTTCCCGAACCATTATTTTGCCCCCTTCTACCATCGCAATGGGGAAGCCCGATGCGTCCAGGCTGTCGGCTTCCAGGAGGATTCGGTCCTCGTAGAATTGGGGAAGGATGTTATCGATCCAAAATTGCCGATAGGCGCCTAACTGTAGCTCTAGTTGTCGCCCCTCATCACTCCGCAAAAGAACCCTGCTGTCAGCAACGAACAGTCGCTCTTCCTCCGGGTGAGTGATGTTCTCCACTTGCCAGACTTGGGTGTCCTGAGGAGCAGGAATAACGAGTAGCTCCGCTTGCCAGAGTAGGGCGTCCACCCAGTTACGCGGTACTTGGGGGAACGTGCGATCTTCATCACCCCAGTGGTCGAGGTCGATGTAATGTCTTACGGCTTCGTGTTTAGTGGCGTAGCGGCGCTTGTCGGGGTCTACGGCGTGATCGGTGATCCATTCGATGTTACCCCGGAAGAAGGGCATCATATCGGCATCTAGCGTAAAGACCGCTAACCGATTAAGTCTTCGGTGACCAAAGAAGCCCCACTGGGGGTCAGCCGTTGTCGTCCAGGCGGAGAGGACCGTGAGGGCTAAGAAAAACAGCAGAAAGAGTTTGCGTAAAGGTGCCACTGTCCAGGAGCTTGTTTAGAATTTATCAATGGCTATTCCGCCAATCAGATATCACTAATCACCCATCAAATATCACCCATCAAATAGTTAATTGCCGCGCCGGCGTTGTAGCTCGTCGCGAATCTGAGCAGCACGTTCGTAGTTTTCGTTACTAAGTACTTCCTGCAACATGTTGTTGAGTTCACCAACGTTGAGGCTGGCTAGGTTGTCTGGTTCTTCCACCTGCTCGGCTTCCATTGGCTCCATTTCCCGCTTGCTCGGGTCATCGTCTCCTTCCAGGACAATTCCGGCGGATTCGAGGATATCGTGATAGGTATAAATGGGGCATTCGAAACGGGTGGCCAGGGCCAGGGCATCGCTGGTGCGGCTGTCAATTTCAATGATTTCTCCGTCGCGATCCAGTACCAGGCGGGCGAAAAAAATGCCTTCCCTAAGGTCACTAATAATGATCTCCCGTAATTCAGTACGCAGCGTTTCCAAGGTATTCTTGAAGAGGTCGTGGGTCATGGGGCGGTGGCTGGCCATTCCTTCAATGGCTACCGCAATGGCTTGGGCTTCCGCACTTCCGATAATTACGGGCAGGCGGCGTGGGCCATCAAGCTCTCCCAGTACTACGGCGTAGTTGGACGATTGCGTGACGCTACGGCTGATGGCCATTACCCGGAGCTCGATTTTGTTCATATGGCTAATACCTTCTAGGCTTGGTAACGATAAATCCTCGGGGGGAGTTCAATAAAGGAGGCCCCTTGCGGCCCGCGAAGATAGCAAATTACGGACTAGTCTTCTTGCTTCGCTTCCTGCCAGCGAGCTTCCATCTCAGCTAGGGGCATTTCCGCTAGGCCTGCGGCCCCCGCAGAACGTTCCACGAACTCAAAACGTTTGCGAAATTTTTGGTTGGTCCGTTCCAACGCCGTCTCCGGGTCAATGCCCTGCCAGCGGGCGTAATTAATCAGGCTAAAGAGTAGGTCGCCAAATTCCGCTTCGCGGTCCTTCGCGGTACTAGCCTCGTGGAATTCTTCGACCTCTTCCCGAACTTTATCCCATACTTGTTCGGCGTTTTCCCAGTCGAAGCCAAACTGGGCGGTTTTCTCCTGCATGCGCATGGCCTTTACCATCGCGGGTAAGGCCGTCGGGACGCCACTCAACACCGTTTTCTTTCCCTTACCCTGGGCTAGTTTAATCTTTTCCCAGTTCTGTTTTACGGCTTCTGCGTCGGTTGCCACTACGTCTCCGTAAATGTGGGGATGGCGTTCAACCAGTTTATCACAAATGGAGTTGAGGGCGTCGGCAATGTCCCAAGCGCCTTGCTCGCTGGCAATTTTAGCATAAAACACCATGTGCAGTAGCAAGTCACCAACCTCTTCCTTAATACCCTCCAGATCTTCTTTAAGGAGCTCATCCGCCAGTTCATAAGTTTCTTCAATGGTAAGCTTGCGCAGAGATAAGAAGGTTTGCTTCCGGTCCCAGGGGCACTGTTCCCTCAGCTCGTCCATAATGGTCAGTAGGCGTTGAAAAGCTTTTAGTTGATTGGTCATTATAACTCTTTTTAGGGCGCGGCCGCAGGTGCAGGGTGAGGTAGTTAGTTTGGTTTATTGGTCTATTGGCAGGCTCCTTTTGACGCAAAAAGACCAACAGACCAAAGAACCAATAGGCTACCCCAATCCTTCCTTGAAGGGAACGAACTGGCAAACCCCGAGGTTTTCCTCCGTCCACTTTTGTTCTCCCGTACGGACTACTTTGAGCAACCGCTGATCTTCTCCTTCAGGGCCTACGGGGATGATCATGATCCCGTTCACCTTCAGTTGCTCGCGCAGTGCTGGTGGAACGGCGGCTGCACCGGCGGTGACGAGAATTCGGTCGAAAGGGGCCATTTCCGGTAGGCCTTTG
>JBCDGT010000206.1:0-6280 GCA_038750915.1 Bacteroidota bacterium | reverse complement strand
GGTTAGGAGAAAAAAGGATGGATTTAGACATTACTAGAGATTGGGTTTTCCGGGCTGCTACTGGCTACGATAAAACCGCCCCGAGGTTTTCTTTTGCTACCGGCCCTATGGAAATCTGGGACAGTTGCTCGGAAGGCGATTGGGCAGCTATGGAAACAGCCACCACAGACTGGAAGAAGCCAGTTCCGATAACCGACCAAAAACGCTTTGGTACTTTCGCCCCCCGTCCAATCCCTCACCTGACCCAAGAGGCAGTATCTACGGTTCAGCGGACGGGTGCCTACGCTCGGAAACAAGAGGAAACTCTTTACTCTTTCCGTATCCCGACTCCAGACCGTGAAATGGTGGAGTACAATGCCTCCAACCGAGCGGTAGGGACTACCTGGATTTATTCCCCCAAAGCACAACAAGTAACCGCTGGCTTGTGGTGGGGAGAACACTACTTGAATGGCAATAAGCTCAGCCCTAAGAGTGAACAGTCACGAGAAAGCTACCGCCGTGATTACGACTTAGAACTGAAAAAAGGCTGGAATGCCTTCACGGTGGGTTACGGTATTATCTGGGGGAGCTGGGATTTTTACGTGGCGGTGCCCGAGTCCGCCGGCCTGGTTTTTTCGGCTGACCAAGAGCAAGAGGGGGAGGATTGGATGGCCACCTACGGCCCCTTTCCGGAGGAAGGAAACGAGCGGGTAGCGCAGTTGGTACTATCTCAATCACCGGAGGAGCTACAGCAAAAGGACGCTGGTAGCTGGCGAAGACATGCTCGAACTGTTACCGCTGGACAACCCGCGCGGGATTTAGTGTGGAAAGAAACGGACTGGAAAGCACCACTTTCCTTACAAAAGGATAAAGCCGGAAACCTGGTGATTCCACCCGATCCACGGGGTGTAGTACTGCAATATGCCATGGCTGAAACGACCCTTGGCCGACTCTGGGTAGCAGGGAACTTTCCCAAGGGTACGGAAATCGATATCGGTTTTAGTGAGGAACTTAACGGGGAGGGAGAAGCCTGGTTATACAAGCGTTATCAGATCGGTGCCGCACTACGCTTTGTGGCGGATGGTGTGCGCCAACGGTATGAATCCTTCAAGCCCTACGGGGCCAAATACCTTAAACTCCACCTTTCAGGAATGTCGGACACGGTACGACTGAACGGAGTAGGGATGGTACGGCAATATTATCCCTTCACGAGGGTAGGCAGTTTCCGGAGTAGCAACCCTTTGTTGGATAAAATCTGGGAAGCCGGCTGGCGAACCCTGCGCCTCTGCGCGGAGGATACTTATACCGATACGCCCTTCCGGGAACGTGGGCTTTATGCTGGTGACATGCTGCCGGAAACGGTCATTACTGCGGCGGTGAGTGGGGACCTGCGTTTGGCACAGCATTCACTATCCGTATTTCAGGATATGTACCAAGAGGAAATGTTAACGGGGAAGGAAAATCGGCATAATGACTTCCCTTTGATCACCCTACTTACTTTAGACTACGTAGCTAAGTACACCGGAGACTGGTCGCAGGCCGAGGAATACTTTACGAATTACGCCAGCTTATTACGCCACCACTTGAGTAAGCGGGATGAGAAAGGCCTTATTTCCGCCCAGCGGGTATTCATCGAATGGACGGATTTGAATAAGAGTAATGCCGCCATGACTGCTTATCAGGCCTTACTGGTCGCAAGCCTGTTTACTCTATCTGAATGGGCCACGCGATTTGGCCGGAGTAAAGAAGCCGCTACTTTCCAAGTAGCTGGAGAAGGCCTGATTCAGGCCATGGAAACCCACTTGCTGGACCCAGTAAGCAGTAAGTATTTTGATGGCTTTCAGGGGGATACCGTAATTACGGCCCAGCACCTTACTTCCACCGTTTGGCCGAGCCTGTACGGTTTGCATACGCAAGAAGCAGATGCCAATATGGCCGACCTACTGGCCCCTGAGCTAGCGGATATTGGCAACGTAAGCCGTAAACGTAAAATCACTCCCTACTCCTCGTTTTACCTCCTATCCCTGCTCTACCGAGCGGAACGAGCGGGCTTGGCAGAAGCATTCATCGAACGCTACTGGGGCCAGATGGCGTTGCATTCCGCCACCCCGACGGTATGGGAGAACTTTGATGTCGACGGCGGGCAGGGAACGAGCAGTCACGCCTGGAGTGGCCACCCGACCTTCTTTCTAGCCACGGAAGCCCTCGGCGTGCAGTTAGGGTGGCAGCGGGAATTGGACCGCGAAGAAATCCTAATACAGCCGCATTCGGCCACCCTGTCTTGGGCCGAGGGAACCGTGGCCCATCCGGCGGGGCCAGTGTACGTGCGTTGGGAGGTGCTGGGAAGTCATTTGTACGTTGCCGTCAAGGGGCCAGAAGGTATTCCGGTGACCGTCCGTCCACGGGGAAGGTTGGCGAACTTTAATCTACGGTTGGCGCTCAAGTAAGTCATAGCTTATCCCAACGCATACGCAGGGTACCATCCACTTCTGCTACGTTGAGGTTGAAGTTATTTTGGTTGAGTCGCTGGATGGTGCCCGTCCAGCGAAAGGCTAGGAAGCCGAAACGGTCGAAGAAATCAGCGTCTAGGGTAAATTCAACGTCGTTGTCCAGATCACGAAGGGCATCGATAAACCAAGGACCAACGAACAACTCTCCGTTGTCGTCTAGATATTCTACGGTGCCGTCCGGGAAGAAGGTGAGTCGGTCACCACGAAAGTCACTGGTTATGTTATTATTAAAAAGAGCACCGTCTTCATCAAAAACTGCGCGATCGATCACCCAAGTGCCAATGAGGCGTTCCTCCCGTCGTTCCACTCTATCTTGAATACTACAGCCGAAGTTCAAAAACAGTAGAAGGCCGAAAAGTAAATACAGGATTTTCATGCTTTTTGGTTATTTGGTGTATCCTCAAGGTCTGGTGATTTAGGCGTTTGGTGGCTCCTTTTGCGGGCTTTAAACAAGCTTTAACGGGCGTTAAAATGCTAATAAATGACTTAAGCTTTTCTTAACACTCTTTATGGCCCATCATTCCTTGATCAAATACTCCATTGTCCTCTTGCGGCCAATGGGGTATCTTTCGTTCTAAAAACTACTGATCATGCGATTACTACTATTACTAATAGTCACGACTTTTTTCCTGCTACCCGCTTGTCAGCCAAAAACTACTGGAGTATCCTTATTCAACGGAAAAGACCTAACGGGCTGGGTAAACCACGGTACCGAAAAATGGTACGTGGAAGATGGTTTACTGGTGTGTGAAAGCGGTCCTGACGCGCAGTACGGCTACTTGGCTACGGAGCGCTTTTACGATGATTTTGAGCTAAGCATTGAATTTCAGCAGGAGGCCAACGGGAACAGTGGCGTCTTCTTCCGCTCTACGGTGGAGGGTACTAAGGTAAGCGGTTGGCAGGTGGAGGTAGCTCCACCGGGTAATGATACTGGAGGTATCTACGAATCCTACGGCCGTGGTTGGCTGATTAAGCCGGATGAGGCAAAGGACAGTGCCCTGAAAATGGGGGAGTGGAACCAAATGAAAATTAGGGTAGTTGGTGCGAAAGTGACCACCTGGCTCAATGGTACGAAGATGATCGAACTGGAAGACGAGAAGATCGGCATGGGCAAAGGCGCCATTGCACTGCAGATTCACGATGGTGGTGGCATCAAAGTGAAATGGCGGAATATCATGGTTAAGAATTTATAAAGAAGTGGTTCGAACTAGGGGATTAGGCGGTTAAGACCGTATGTTTGGTGTACCATGCCAGACTATTATTACCACTTGAGATCACTACTTTCCCTAATGTTTCTAGGCTTACTATTTACTGGTTGTAAGCAATATTCCTTCCAAAACCTTCCCGCGGAACGTCTCCGCTTTGGGAATAAAGGCGGCATTACTGGCGGCGCAAGAGAGTATGTTTTGCTACTCGACAATGGGCAGTTGCTTTTCGATGATGAATACAGCGGTAAGCTGGAAAGAGTTGGTAAATTCAGTAAAAAGGAACTACTAGCAGTTAAGACAGACCTGGCCAGACTTTCCTTTACAAAAAACGATAATTCACCCGGTAACTACAATACTTCCCTACAGTATCACCATGAAGGGAGGGTAGACCGACTTAGCTGGTCACGGCCAGGCGGAGCGCCCTCTCCTGCGGTCAAAGCTTGCTACGATACTTTACTATCCGCTGTCCGCCGTTTGCGTAAGGCAGAATAAGCTCGAACGATTAATTTTCTATGACCACCGTATAATTGGAAACCTCTTATTAGTCGTGGACCTGGAAGTCTACGACTTTTGCACTTTGCACCTTCATCCCAAAACCAACCTTTAAAATGCTACGTAAACTTACCTTCATTGCTGGACTAACCTTAACTATTTCGGGGAGTCTTCTGGCACAGAATAACTTTAAGAACTTACCTGAAGCTTCGCCAAGACGTGTAGACATCAGGGTAGAGGAGATTATCATTAATCCCCAGCTAAGAACAGCTATTCCTTTGGCGAATAATCCGCTGCATCGGCTAACTGGTTTTCGTTTCGACCTGAACAAGCTCAACGTTCCGACAATACCCCGCAACCAAGGGGTGAAAATCACGGTAGATCAGGAAAATGGACAAGTCTTTCAGGCTCAAGGCCGCCCCCGAAACCTGAAAGCCATTGGACCGACGGAGTTGGATGCTCGTAACTACCTCAGACTACTAGGGCCCGATCTTGGTATCGTCAATCCAGCGGAAGAAATTGCATTCGCAGCCATCACTACGGATACCTTAGGCCAAACCCACGTCCGGTTGCGCCAGTTATACCAGGGGCTTCCCGTAGAACCTGCCGATGCCTACCTTCACGCTAGCGGACCGGGAGGGTTCGATAGCTATCTTGGCCGCCTGCAACCTTCACCGATTGATTTATCCATCGAGCCAGGCGTAAGTGTGGAAACTATAATTGATGCAGCGAAAGCCAGTTTTGGCCCCTTCTGGAAAGAACTGCCTGAAGAACAATTGGCCTGGGTCGGGGAAGCCCAAATGGCTACGGAATTGGTGATCTTCTACCATGAAGCAACACCTTATTTAGCCTACCGGCTGGAGTTGCACCCTAACTTAATAACCCACCTTACTCGTTATGTTGATGCTCATTCTGGTGCGGTGATTCATGAGCACCAGCATGTATGTGGTACGGCGGGGCTGCACGCGGCCCTTCCACCTGAAACCGCCCGGGTACGTAATCTGGACGGTGACTTTGTGACCATCAATACCTTCAGTCAGCAGAATCAATTTTTCCTTTTTGACGTCAGCCGCCCCATGTTCCGGCAAGACAATGATGGCAGTGCCCTTGGCGTCATCCATACCTTCGATGCTGGTGGCCAAAGCCCCCTTAACGACGACTTTGATCCAACGGTGGGAACTTCTAATAACAATGCAGACTGGTCACGTACTTCCGTTTCGGTACACCATAATGCGGGGCTGGCCTACAGCTATTATCTAGATCGCTTCGAGCGTAATTCCATCGACGGCGCCGGTGGTACGGTTTATTCCTTTTTCAACGTAAATAATGAGGATGGAGAGGAAATGGATAATGCCTTTTGGGGTGGCCGTTCAATGTTTTATGGTAACGGTAATCGGGGTTTCAATCAACTGCCAAAGGCGCTCGACGTGGCGGGCCACGAGATGACCCACGGGGTGATTCAGGCTACGGCGGACCTCATCTACGAAATTCAACCGGGGGCCATCAATGAATCCATGGCGGATATTTTCGGCTACCTAATCGAAGGAGAGACGGGTGACCACCGCCTAGGGGAAGATGTCGTCAACACCACCTTCTTCCGCAGTGGCGCCTTGCGTAACCTCCGGGATCCCAACAACGGCGGCAATCGCTTTGGAGATCGAGGCTGGCAGCCCGCGCACATGGATGAGTACGTCAACCTGGCGAACAATGAAGACAATGATTACGGTGGTGTTCACGTCAATAGTGGCATTCCTAACCGGGCTTTTTACTTATTCAGCACTAGTGCGGGTATTGGTGATGCGCGGGCTGAACGAGTCTACTACCGAGCACTCAGCACTTACCTGACGCGAAGTAGTCAGTTTGCCGATCTACGAATTGCGGTGGCTAACGCCGCCCGGGATCTTTACGGAACTGCTGCGGAAACTGCCGCTAATAATGCCTTCGCCGCTGTTGGCATTGGAGGAGAAGCCGGTGACTTCGAAGAAGACATTGAGATTAATACTGGAGTGCGTTTCTTGCTTTACAGTGATCCTGCGCAGGAAACCCTATTTTTGGCCGACGAGAGTGGTGATATTCTCAGTAATCCACTAG
>JBCDGT010000205.1:0-6304 GCA_038750915.1 Bacteroidota bacterium | reverse complement strand
CCAAGGCAACCTTATATCCGAGTAACGGCAACATCATTTTGGACAACGCCCAGCCGTTAATGCCCATCGAGTGTGATCAAGACCCTAGTATTCTTGACACCCCATCGGAAGAAGTGATTACCCTAATCAACCCGGAAACGAAGATTATTCCCAGATCCGTCACCCCCCGCGGTACCGCGCCTGAACCGAAGCCCCCCGTAGTAACCCAACCAAAAGAAAAACTAAATACGGTGGTGCTAGGCGCGACGAAAGCTTTACTAAAGGAGGGGGAAGTATTTGCTGTTGAAAACATCAACTTTAAACCCGATAGCCCCGAGATCGAAGAGAGTAGTGAGCCCGCCCTCCAGGAGATTGTAGGCTTCTTGCGTCAGAATAATAATTTAGTTGTAGAAATTGGGGGACACGCCAGTGCCCTGGCGGACAGTGGGTACGCCAAAACCTTGAGTAAGAACAGGGCCGAGTCGGTGGTAGAATACCTAAAGAAGCACAGCATACCTTGGCAAAGATTGATTGCCCGAGGCTACGGTAAAACCCGCCCAGTCTGTATGGATAAAGACCCGGAATGCCACCGACGTAACCAGCGGGTAGAGGTAAAGATCCTTAAGCTGAAGCAGAGTAGGTAGAGCAGCAAAAGCCTTAGTAAATATGGCCAACTAGTGATTCATTGGCCTGGAAGCCAGTACTCCTTGGTGCTTTATTTAGCGGGTGGTATAACGAGATGCAAAGTAAGGACCTACCGGTCCAAAAATTGACTTCTCCCCCGCCCTCCCCACCGCCGAAGGTAGCTGTGCAGCAAACCCGCTACGCTGGGGAGGGAGTCAGTCATCGTACGTTTCTGTTTTATACTAGTTTAACGATTACGGCTGGCTGATTTCGCGGTGGTGTATTATCTTACCCCAAGATAAAAGACTTTCCGTTCATGCGAATCAAAACATTGTTGCCCCTGCTGGCCTTACTTTTACTTACGGCCTGCGGAGGAACGCCCCCTGCCACCGGCGACCAGGCGGCCGACTCAGGAGAGGAAGCCATTGTTCAGCCGATGGGTAGCGAACCTGGCGAGTGGATTTCCTTATTTAACGGTAAGGATCTCAGCGGTTGGCATAAATACGGAGCCGAAGGCATCGGCCCAGCCTGGAAAGTAGACGACGGCGCCATTTACCTTGATGTATCCGATAAAGATGGCTGGCAAACCAATAATGGTGGCGACATCATTACTGATGAGGCCTACAGTAACTATGAGTTGGAACTAGAATGGAAAATTGGGAAGTGTGGCAATAGCGGGATCATCTACAACATTCAGGAAACTGCTGAGTACCAGTATCCCTGGCAAACGGGGCCTGAAATGCAGGTATTGGACAACACCTGCCACCCCGACGCCAAGATAACCACCCACCGCGCTGGTGATCTCTACGATTTGATCTCCGTTGCGGAAGAAAACGTCCTCCCTGCCGGGGAGTGGAACAAGGTTAAACTCGTTGTCACTGACGGCCAAGTAGAGCACTGGCTCAATGGTAAAAAACAGGTGGAATACGCCAATACCGGTCCGGAATGGAAGGCCATGATCGCCAAGTCCAAGTTCAAGGATATGGTCAACTGGGGGATGTTCACCAGTGGGAAGATCAGCCTGCAAGACCATGGGGACCCCGTCTGGTACCGCAATATCCGCTTGCGAAACCTGAGCAAATAGCATTTCCTCCCTCGCACGCTTAGCTACCGGGAGGCGACCATATATATTCATACCTTTTTAAAAAAGCATAAATCATCATGTCTACACTTGATAATGACGCCGTACCGGCTGGCGTTCCGGCTAATCGCGACCGCCTCTTCCTCGCCAGTTGCGTAGCCCTCATTGTTACTTCCATGACCTTCGCCATTCGCGCGGGTATCCTCGGCGATCTCTCCGCTGATTTCGGCTTATCTGACGGCCAGCTCGGTTGGGTAAACTCCATGGCTTTCTATGGTTTCCCGATCGCCATGCTGATTGGTGGTGCCATTTACAACCAGGTTGGCCCCAAGATTTTGATGTGGGTTGCCTTCATCAGCCACTTACTAGGTCTCATCCTCACGATGACCGCTGGCGGATTCTGGGGGCTGATCATCTCCACCTTCTTCATCGGCTTTGCTAACGGCTCGGTGGAGGCCGCCTGTAATCCACTCATTGCCGACATGTACCCCGATAAGCAAACGGAGATGCTCAACAAATTCCACGTCTGGTTCCCCGGCGGTATTGTGATCGGCTCCCTCATCACCTTCGCCCTGGGAGACACCGTATCCTGGCAGACTTTAATCGCTACCATGCTCGTACCAACGGCCATTTATGGTTTCCTGATCCTCGGGCAAAACTTCCCCAAGACGGAAAACATCGTGGGCGACATGAAAACCAACATTGGGGGTGTACTCACGCCACTGTTCATTCTCATGGCACTGATCATGACCATGACGGCCACTACTGAATTCGGTGCGACCCAGTGGGTGGAGCGTATCTTAGGCAATGCCGGTGCTAAACCCATGATCCTACTGGCCATGACTGCGGGCATTATGGCCGCCGGCCGCTTCTTTGCCGGACCACTGATTCACAGTCTGAACCCAGTTGGCGTCTTGATTGGCTCTGCCGTACTTGCCGCCATCGGCCTCTTTATGCTTAGTCAGGTAACCGGGCCATTGGTCTACGTAGGCACGGCCATTTTCGCCCTCGGCATCTGCTATTTCTGGCCCACCATGCTGGGTTTCACTGCGGAAAACATCCCCAGTTCCGGGGCCCTTGGCTTATCGCTGATCGGCGGGGCCGGAATGCTCGGAGCAGGCATCTGGAATCCCATTATCGGCGGTTGGATCGATAGTGGACGGGAGGCCGCCTTGGCCAGCGGTCTCGATGGCGATGCTGCGGAGCTAGCCACCGGCCAGGCTGCCCTAGGCTCAATCGCCCTGTTCCCCTTCGTACTCATTTTTGTATTTGTTGGCCTCTATTTCTACATGCGGTCCCGCAAAAAGCAAGCAAGTCCTGAAGGCGCCCTCGCCTAAGGTCTACCTGAACCGACAACTTAACTTGGGTGCATCTCGGCAAGCTCGATGACCGGCCTGGTTACTGTCATTCCGTCGCACGTTATGCGACGGAATGTACTTTTTAGATTAGGTTGTTGAGTTCGTCGAAGCGCCAAGATCGATTGTCAGTACATCTACCTGCTATAACTAAGCTTTGCCCGCTCTTCCTCCGTTGGAAGAGCGGGCATTTTTTTGCGCGGCCGCAGGTGCTGAGCAAAGTATAAAGTCCGAAGTAAGAAATTTGCAAAAAGAAAGAATCAATGGTCTACGCTACCCATTATCTAGTCTTGTCCGCCGCCACCCTCGCCAGCGCTTTAGGCCAGCATACCCAAATACCGCGATCATGATGACGACCGTACCTAGATAAAACCGCGGCGACAGCTCCTCGGCGTCGTTGAGCAGGAAGTAGGCCAAAAAAATCCCGTAGACCGGTTCAAGGTTGACCGTAAGATTGGCGGCAAAGGCAGAAAGGGATTTTAGCGCCCGGAGAAAAAGGAAGTTGGTAAAGGTGGTGCAGAGGATGGCCAAAATGACTAGATAGAGCCAATCTTGCGGCCCCGGCCAAAAAGTACCACCAAAGAAAGGTAGTAGGGGTGTAAGAAAAAGGGTACCAGCCGCAAGTTCGAGAAAGGTGATTCTCAGTGGGTCAGCGGCTTCTACGTAGCGCTTATTAAAGGAGGTAAAAATGGCTACGAGTAAAGCGGAAAAGAGCCCTACCAAAATACCGGGTGTCATGGAAGCATCTACTCCTTCGACGATCAACCAGATGCCGGGAAGGATAAAGGCCCCGAGCAGCAACTCATACCAAAGAAAGGGACGCTTAACGATCCACGGCTCTACGATACTGGAAAAAAGTGAGGTCGTAGCCATACAAATCAGACCAACGCTGGCATTTGCCAACTTAATGGCCCCATAAAAGGTAACCCAATGTAAGGCCACGACGCAGCCCAAACCCGCAAAAATTAGCGCCTGCTTCCGTCCTACCTCGCGCAATAGCTTTCCTACCCGAATAAAAGCAAACAAACTCAGGCTAGTAAGCAGCACCCGCCACCAAACCAGGGTAAGTGCGGAAAGCTGAATAAGATCACCTAAAATGGCGGTAAAGCCCCAGAGGAATACCGCCAAATGCAGCTCTAGGTAAGCACGAGTGTTGTTGGATGGTTCTATGGTTTTTTACATCTTGAGGGGCGAAGATACTTGGCACATAATTTTCACTCCCTATTTTACTAAGGTAGCACTAAGAAAAGTCCGTAAAGCTCCATATTTATACAACCAAGCACTATCTTTTGACGTACTAACTTACTCACATACAAAAGAACCTTACTTATGGCTCTAAAAGCTGGTGATAAAGCCCCTCTGTTTACCTTACACGCCTCGGACACTTCCGAAGTCAGCCTGAGCGATTATGCTGGCCGGAACGTTATTGTCCTTTTCTTCCCCCTGGCCTTTACTGGGGTTTGTACCGAAGAAATGTGTACCATGCGGGATGCCCTTGCCGACTATAATGGCATGAATACTGACGTAGTCGCCATCAGCGTGGACTCTCCTTTTACCCTGGCCAAATTTAAGGAGAGTGAAAACCTCAACTTTCCCTTGCTGAGTGATTTCAACAAAGATGTCAGCCGTCAGTACGGTGCGCTTTACGATACTTTCGTTTTGGGAATGGAGGGCGTATCCAAGCGTTCTGCATTCGTTGTAGATGCCGAAGGCATAATTCGCTACGCCGAGGTACTGGAATCTGCCGGAGATTTACCTAATTTTGCGGCCATCAAAGAAACTTTGGCGTAATATTATTCGTTTCTTCACCAGCAAACTATTGCGGATCAATATGTTACACGCACACGCCGGACAGGAAGACGTCCTACTTGACGAAGACATTGACGTTGGCGCGGGAGAACCCGCCGATTTGATCGTTTATAATGACGATCATAACACCTTCGACTGGGTGATGAAAAGCTTTGAGGAAATCCTCGGCCACTCCTCCGCCCAAAGTGAGCAGTTAGCCCTATTGATTCATTTCAAGGGTAAAGCTACCGTTAAATCTGCCGCCATGGCGGAATTGCGCCCGAAGCGGGAGGCGCTCGTAGATCGAGGTCTTTCCGCCACCATTGAAGGTAGATAGTTTAAAGTGAAGTCGGAGTGCCCGCCAAACCATAGTGCGGATTAAAATTAGTATTGCTAAGTACCTTGCCTTGCCTTTATTCCGCTTAGACTCCCGCTTTCCCGAGCTTTTTCCCGATCCTCTCCAAACCAGTGGTACTGGCCCGGCCTGCTTTGGTGGCGACCTGAGTCCAGAACGCTTATTCAATGCCTATCGACTAGGCTACTTTCCCTGGTTTAGCGAAGGAGAGCCTATCTTATGGTGGCACCCCGATCCTCGCTTTGTACTTTTCCCTGATCAGTTGAAGGTCAGTAAGAGCATGCGGCCCTACTTCAATCAAGCCAAGTACACCGTTAGCTTCGATACCCAGTTTCGTCGGGTCATGCTGGAATGCCAGAATACTTTCCGTCCTGGTCAGTGGGGCAGTTGGATCACCCCAGAACTCATTGAAGGCTATGTAGGTCTCCACCAAATGGGCCTGGCCCACAGCGTTGAGGTACACGAGCACGGAGAACTAGTGGGCGGGCTATACGGGCTTGCCCTTGGGAAAGTTTTTTTCGGAGAGAGCATGTTCTTCCGTCGGCCCAACGCCAGTAAATTTGGCTTCATTTCTCTCGTAAGGCGGTTAAAAGAGAAAGGATATCGCTTGATCGACTGTCAACAAGAAACAAATCATTTACGCAGTCTTGGCGGACAGGCCATTCCTCGAAAACAATTTCTCAACCACATCGGACTAATTGTGGAAGAAGAAACGGAAAGAGGGAAGTGGAAAGACTAGACGGGCTGGCGGCCTTATCGGAGGTAGGCGACCAATGGCCTTTTAGACGCTACGCTAGTAGATGCACTGCGTGCTTTTAGGAGGCAGACTGAATTAGAAGAGTATAAATTTTCTAACTTTTTTTCTTGGTGCTATTGCCAAATTGAAAGACCCATATTACCTTTGCAGCCGCTTCGCGAAACTGCCTCAGTAGCTCAGTTGGTGAGAGCGGCGGACTGTTAATCCGTTGGTCGAAGGTTCGAGCCCTTCCTGAGGCGCCAGGCCGAGTACGAAATCTCGTACTCGGCCTTTCTTTTTATCAAACAGATGGCGCAAAAGTTTGATTGGTAGGTAAAGGTTGAATTGACCTACTAATGGCCATCACGATGAACCATTCTGCACTG
>JBCDGT010000204.1:0-6307 GCA_038750915.1 Bacteroidota bacterium | reverse complement strand
GCGGGCTTCGGCTTTGGCTACGTCGAGTACCCAGATTTCTACCCCCTCGCTAGTGGTGTGCGTCATGGCGGCCATTTGCTGATCGGGCGACCAGCTGATGTTGGCCAGCTTTGGCTTGTCGGGTAGCCCCTTGACCTCACGGAGTTCTTTATTACGGCTGACCCCACGCACCGCTACTTTATTATAATAGGTAGTACGGCTGCCAATGTTCGTTTTCGGGTCGATCCGCAGGCCACCTAGGCGCATCTCCACACGGCTTAATTCTTCAATGGATTTGTAAGCGTCGCGGTAGAGTAAGATCATGTGCTCCCGGTCTTCGTCCATCAAAACAGCGGGGGCTAGGGGGACGTCAACTAAGTCGAGGATCGCTTTGTCGGGCTTTTGGTAGCCAAGATTCTGCTGGGCGAAGGCACAGGTGCCAAGTAGGGGGATAAGGAGCAAGGAAAATAAAAATCGCATGAATATTCGGTTTTGTGGGTAACTGCTTCGGTCCTGGCTTAATGGCTGGACGCTCGGAGGTTTTGCTGCGCAGTACTTCGTGCACGACGTACGTCAGAGACGCTCCGAGGTCCTCAAATAGTCCTTTAACTGAGAAGCGGAGGATCTCGGAGAGTGCTGGTGCAGCTAGTTCATCCGAGCGTCCGGAATTATAAGTGATCTAAACAGTTACTTTGTAGGTTAGAAGAACAAGAAACGAATTTTTTTTCACTGCTCTTTCATCCTTTTGTCAGCACCCGCGTTCGCGCCCTAAATGCCTTACATTCGCCACATGTCTACCAACAAGAAATCCTTTTTCTCCCTCAGTACCTGGCGCGATTATCTGGTGCAGGTGTCTTTAATCGTTCTTTCGTTACTAGCTGCCGTCGGTGTAGACCGCTGTAATCAGAATTTGCGGGACGAAAATCGACTAGAGGAATACCTCGTGACCATGCAGCAGGAGCTGGAGGCCGAAAAGACGTCCAACTCCTATAATCTGGGTGACTGCCAGAAGGACGTAGAAGGACTGCGAGCCGCCATGACCATGATCCCCAGCGAGGATGATGGGCAAGCAGCAAAGGGGCTACAAATTCTGGGTGGTGTTTTGGTCCGTGGCGTTTTTCGCGCTTTTGAACCACTTACTTACGAGCGGATGCAATCTAGTGGGGATTTATACCTCATTAAGGACCTTGAACTACGCGAGGCACTAGCTACTTACACCAGCTTCCGTAAAGATTACCTCCAGGGGGACCTGATGAGCTATGATGAAATGGTGCTGGAGGCTATTGACCGCCTGAGAGCATACTTAGACATAATGTGTTTGGAGCAAACCAAATTCGCTACCCCCATCGATTGTATTACCGATCGGGAAGGCTTACGAAAAAACGCAGCGGGTGACCTAGCCAAACTCTACCGACTGGCCTCCCTGCGGGCTTTTCACCTGGAACTTTCTTCGAAAACTTTAGATCCTTCCTTGGAAGGGGTAAATGCGGCTTTGGGGGAGGGAATTATCAAGGATGAGCCCATAGCTGAGGAAGAGTAGCATCATGTAGGCTACCGCTACAATCCTAAGTCTCCAATACGTGCAGCCCCTCCCGCTCCGCCCATTTACGGATCACGGCCATCTGTTCCTTACCCGCGCGTGCGTTGAAGCGACCGCGTATCTGGACGATGCTGCGCAAATTTGGACGGATCTCCAGAGTTAGCACGCTGTACCAACTGCCGTTTTGCCGTAGCTCCCGCAAGGACCAAATGCTGGAGGTTCCATTCTTACAGGCCCGGAAATAGGTGGACACGCAGTGTTTCATCGAGGCGGACTCGGCGGTGATGGCCCCTTGGGTAGTCAGCTCTACAATCTGGCGCTTACGCACGCGGTCGTAGCGGCCAAAGGTTTCTTCCCAGGCCTTGACGCCGCGTAGTGGCTCCCAGTAATCACGGTTTTCTTCTCGGCGGCGGGCGGCTTCTCTTTCGGCGTTGCGGCGGGCTTGCTCCGCCCGGCGGGCTTCGATGCGGTCGTAGTAGGCTTCGGCGTCACGAAGTAGGTGCTCCTCGGCGCGGCCGGAGATAGAAAAATCGGGCTGGTCCCGAAACAGGTGGTACACGTAGCCGAGGAGGAAATTGGCGACGTTGTCTTGCCAGTCAATATGGTAGGTCCGCAGGGTCTGGACGATGGGGTCTAGTTGCTCCTTCCAGGCGGGAAGGCCCGCTAGTTCCTCCGGGCGCTGGAAATAACGTTGCAAGGCCAGGGCCATTTCGTGGGAGCAGCCGAGGGAAAGTAGGAAACAGTAGGTATAAGTATCATGGTCTCTGTGCCGCAGTTCTGGTGGAAGGGCATTGAATTCCTTAGCCATCCGCTTAGAGTAAGGCGGGTGATTAGGCATTTTACGCAGGCTACCGCCAGTAGCTAGCCAGAAAAACTCGTCGCTGTAGTAATGAAAGGCTTTTTCTCCGTTGCGGTAGGGGAGGCCATTGTTCCACCAGATGGTTGGTGGGACGTACTTCAGAATCGTGGTGAAATCCAGTTCGTAATAAGCGTGCTCCTGCGGTAGGTGCGGTACGGCTTTACGGGCGTGGTCGCGCCACAGGGCGAACCAGTCGGCGAAGCGGTCCGTGTCTTTACACTCCGGGAAGATATTTTGGAGTACCGGCACCGCCCGCACGAGAAAAGCAAGAAATTCTTCAGTGGTTCCCTGGTCCCCCTCATCGTGGAATAGGCTTTCGAGCAATATGGCGCAAGCCAGGGTTAGTTGTTCCTCACTAAGTTTATTATTGGCCTGTTGGGCCAGGTCGAACCACTGGACCAAGGCAGCAGTGGGCGCCGCGCGCAGGATGCCGAGTTGAGTAGGACTAAGTAAGGTGGGAGGATGATGAAAACTCGCCTTAAGCAGATCTAAGTCCGCTCCTCTGGCATCCCAATAAAGTTGTACCTCGTAAAGCGTATCGTGGAAGCGATCTTCATCAAACCACTGTTTCAGCCAGGGACCCAGCAGAGGGTCTCGCTGTTCGGGCGGGGTAACTTCCCGTAGCTGGGTAGCGAAGGGGGTCAATTCAGCTACCAATCGCCGGTAGATGATCAGCAGGTGCCGAGGACGTTCCCCAAAAGCATGACGTACGGGGTCCAGACGAGTGAACTCTAACTGGAAGTCGGTGGCTTCGTCGGCGGAGGCAAAGGGTAGGGAACTCATCGGTTAGCTGAAAAAAAGAGGAACGATTTATTAGATTCAAAAAGTTACACCGACACTGTCTCCCCGCGGATAGTTTATACATTGGAGGAACATTTTGTGTCTTCGCCAGCAAAAATGATGCCTCCGATGAAAAACTAGTACACTACTCCAAATACCGTAACACTCCCTTGTCCATTGGCGTCCAGACGGCGGTTTTAACACCGATGCGTTTCATACCGGTGTTAACCCAGGTATTGCAGGTCTTGAAGCAGGAGTAGTTGCCGTTAGCTTCGTAGAAGCGGTCGTGAGGGGTGTAACCTTTGCCGACGATTTCGGTGATACGCCCTGCTTCGTTCAATTTAAAGCCTGCTTCTAGGTACTTGATTAAGTCCGTCCATTGCACCTGCGTGAGCGCCACTTTGGACCAATTGTTGTTAATACTACCGTACTCCGTCACGTGCATTGCCGTAGGGCTTGGTAGAAACATCGCCTTGATGGCGGTGCTGGCCTTCAGCTCCGCCCAGGTAGGAGTGTCCAAGTAGAAGCCCTTATCGCCCCAGCCGAAGGCGAGGAGCTTGGTGCCAGCGGCTGCCGAAAGTTGATTGCGTAGCTGGTCAGGGACCAACTCAAGGGGCAGAATAAGATCGAGATGTACCCCATTAGAGTGAACGTAGAGGGTGCCCCCTTTAGTTCCCTTAGCCGCCTTCCCGCCTACCGGGATATACGAAAGAAGAAAGGAAAAAGCTACGTATAGGATTATGAATCCCACCACAAAAAGGAGGAAGCGTTTGACAAAAAGCCAGGCAGTTTTCATGACTGCAAGGTAAGCAAGGGTAGCTTATCGACTCTTGCTAACAATCTATCCAACTATCAATCTATCTTCGCCCCATGATTTGGAGTGATAAAAAGATCCTGGCCGCCATTGAGGCCGGTGAAATTGTTATTAAACCCTTCGACCGCAAGAACCTCGGTACGAACAGTTATGACGTCCACCTAGGGAAATACATTGCCCGGTACAAAGATCATATTCTCGACGCCCGGGCCCACAATACCATCATTCACGATGAAATCCCAGAAGAAGGCTTCTTACTCCACCCCAATACTTTATACCTGGGGGTTACGCTGGAGTATACCGAAACCCACAGCAGTGTGCCTTTTTTGGAGGGGAAGTCAAGTGTCGGCCGCTTAGGCATTGATATTCACGCTACGGCCGGTAAAGGAGACGTAGGCTTTTGCAACCACTGGACCTTAGAGATCAGTTGTACGCACCCCGTCCGTGTCTACGCCGGGATGCCAATCGGTCAACTGATCTATTTTGGTGTCGAAGGGGACATCGAGAACTACTACAACAAAAAAGCTAACGCCAAGTATAATCACGTACAGGTGCGGCCGATGGAATCGATGATGTGGAAGAATAAATTTTAGACGGCCTATGGCCGCATAGGCGCTCCGCTTTTTAGACGTACTACGTGCTTTTAGACGATCTTCGGTCTTTTAGGATGTGGAGCGGTGATCTAGGAGAATTCAATATAGCGCTATGTTACTGATCGCCTAAAAGCGCGCAGCGCGTCTAACTCGGCCGTAGGCCATCTAAAAGCCGCGTAGCGGCGTCTAACTATGCGTACCGACGACCTTTCCCAACACCTTATTGATGAACTCAGCCCCCTCCTTGGCGGTGGAGAGGCGGCTAGTGTGACCCGCTTAGTCCTTGAAGATCTCTTCGGTTGGAGGAGAGGACATCGGCCACGCTTGCTGAGCCAGGATGAAGAAATCCTCGCCTGGGCAACCATCAACCGCCTGAAGGCAGGTGAGCCGGTGCAGTACGTGACCGGAATTGCGGATTTCTACGGACTACAATTAAAGGTCACCCCCGCCGTATTAATTCCAAGGCCGGAGACCGAGGAGTTGGTAGAATGGATATTAAGCCGACACGGCGCCGACACGGCACTACACGTTATTGACCTGGGCACGGGCTCTGGTTGCATCCCCCTAGCCCTTAAGGCCCGACGCCCTGGGTGGACTTGTTCGGGGCTCGACGTAAGCCAAGATGCCCTCGCCGTAGCTCGAGAAAATGCGAAACGCCTGGGTTTAGATGTACATTTTGCCTCCTTTGATTTGCTAAAAGAACCGATGAACGAGTCTGGGGCTTTAAGGGGAGATCTGCTGATCAGCAATCCTCCCTACATTCCGCCATCGGAGCGAGAGCGGATGTCTGCATCTACGTTAGCACACGAACCGAAGTTAGCACTTTTCGTTCCGGAAGAAAATCCACTGCTTTTTTATCGCAGAATACTTGAAATTGCCCCAGACTTCTTACCAAACGGCGGCGACATTTTCGTAGAGACCAATGAATACAACAATCAAGAGGTTGCCGAACTCTTTGCTGCCAAGCTAGAAGGCGTTGTTGAGCGCCAACAAGACCTCCAAGGGAAATGGCGGATGGTGAAGGGGGAGGTTTTAAAGTAAGAAGTTTGAAATTTGGGTGGACCTCTCTGCATAGCGTCGAGCGCAGTGACGGTGTCGTACTACTGGGTTATCTCCCCGAGAACTCTGCGATCTTTTCTTCTAACCACGGGCGAGAGGCTACATATTTCTGTTTGGCTAAGTCTTCTTTAAGGGTACTAATCCCTTTTTTATCTCCGGGTAGAAGTCTCGTGAGTCGTTTGGTGAACAGAACGAGGTTACGGAAAGCTTGCTGGTTGATGGCTGGGATTTCCTTATGTCGGTTTAGGTAGGCGATAACGGAGTCGAAGAGGGAGTCCAGAGCGATATCGGCATCCGTCTCGTAGTAGATGGCCAGCAGCATTGTTTTGGAGTTCAGGTTGTAGGTAGTGTTTTCGTACTCTACATCCCGCAGGAAGTCGAGGGCCTTGTCGTAATTTTTTTGGTAGAAGTAGAGGGTGGCTGAATTGTAGTTGACGGCATTTAAGCGTTGTTTGCTGGGAAGGTCGTCTTGGTAATTTTCGATGTAGTACTTCGCCCATTCGTAATCTCCATGGCGTAGGGCGATAAGAATGGTGTTACGGAACTGTAGGGGGTCGAGTACGCCATTATCATAGACCAGCCCTCTGGGGAGGGCATATCGATAGATATCGAGGTATTCAGACAGAAACTCTCTTTTACCTTCATTGATTCGACGGCGACAAAAATTGAGCGCAGGCTTAAAT
>JBCDGT010000203.1:0-6344 GCA_038750915.1 Bacteroidota bacterium | reverse complement strand
GAAAGGAATAATATTGCTAGGCAAGTTGGGGGCAATAATCCTTCCGGTACCATCAGTAACGATATAACGGTAGTTCGGGCCAACGACGTCTGTTTCTACGATGGCAATGGGGTTGCTTCCCCCAGGAGTTTGGCAGAAGGTAATTGTATCTCCAACACCGCTCAGGCTGGTAAGCGTACCGGCGCTAATACTACCCCCTTGGGTGACGGGCACAAACTCGGGAGTGAGTTCGTAGCAGTTGTCAGCCAGCGCTACTACGTCGGCATCATCGCCAACCATCACGGTTACGTTACCGGTATAGGCAAGGCCCCACACTCGGTAGTCACCAGGAGGGAGGTTGCCGAGCGGAATACTCGTTAAGTCTTCGGCGATTAATTGTACGACGTTTGCCGTATCGGTCACGAGTACTACGTAGCCCGTCAGACTTTCACTAGTTGTTGCTACGGCAATATCACCGTTGCCATCGACGGAACAAGAAATGCCAGAAGGAGGGACGCCTACTAGGCCAACTTCCCCGGCTTCAGGCGTGTCGTTGAAAATAGAGACGAAGTTGTCGGAGAGGGTGACACAGCCGGTAGCCAAGGTACTTTGGGTAAGGGAAGAACCAGGGGCAGCGAGCAGGTCTCCAGTGTAACTAATGGCGTACACTCTAACTTCCTCTAAAGGCAGCGCTCCGAAGTCGAAGCTGGCACTGTCCATTACGTTCAAGATCACGTCCGTATTCGTAGCGATAACATAAGTAAACAGGGTGTCGGAGAGGATGCTGCTGGTGGTGAAGGTGACGAAACCATCACTAGTGTTTTCCGGACAGAGGTACACATTTTCGTTACCATTACCTAGAATTTCTCCACCGTCAACCCTAGTGACGTTAACTTCAATGGAAGTGTCACTCAAATCAAAACATCCAGTAGAAAGGTCATTCTCAAAAATATCCAGGCCAGGAACTACGGCCAGTGCTCCGGTGTACGCTAATCCGTAGACGGTATAGGTGCCCGTGAAGGCATTACTAAAGTCAAAGCTATTGCCCTGAACGGCAAGTAGCGCTACACTGTCTTGAGCGATGACATAGGCATAGTTGGCGGAGGTCGTAGCGGTATTAACAAATACCAAAGAATCCATCATTGGATCTCCGGAGCAGAAGGAAATGACGTTGGAGCCATCTTCCAAAGACACGTCTCCGGCATCAGGTATTTCCCGAATAACGGTGATGAAATTCTCACTAAGATCGAAACAACCCGATGCTAGGTCAACTGCCGAGGCCGTGTCGCCGATCATGGCAGTGAGGGTGCCGGCAAAAGCCAGGCCCCAAACACGACAGATACCTTCTCCAGCACCATCGAAATCAAAGCTGTCATCATCAGCGACGCCAAGAATGACATTGCTGGTATCCGTAATTACGTAGAGGTAGTTGGCACCAGAAGCACCTTCACTTGCGAAGTTGAGTACATCAGCAACGCCGTCTCCGGGGCAAGTAACCGCCTCCGTTTCTCCATTATCCAAGCTAACGGTGCCTCCCATAGCAGCTTCACGAACGACCGTGACGAAATTGTCACTGAGGTCAAAACAGCCAGAAGAGAGCGCTACGGCAGCAGCATCGTCTCCAGGTTGTGCCAATAAATCACCATTGAAGGAAAGCCCCCAGATACGGCAAGTGCCGAAGGAAGCTTGCTCAAAGTCAAAAGTTGGACTATCCTGAATGGCCAGGATAATATTTTCGTTCGTCGTAGCTACGTAGACAAAACGAGCGCCTGAGGCGCTGGTGGTCTCTACGGTTACTACGTCTGGCACGCCGTCCATGGAACATACCATTACTTCAGTGGCACCAGCATCAGTGGTAACCGTTCCCCCAACGGGCAATTCTTTCGTAACGGTAACGAAGTTCTCCGAAAGGACGGCACATTCCGTTGCCAGAGGATCCTCGCCCGCAATGTCGCCCAGGGAAGCGGTAATGATACCGTCGTAACCTAGACCCCATACTCGGCAAACACCTTCGCCGAAGTTCTCGAAGTTAATTCGGTCGGTAAAGGCAACCTCGATTACAATGTTATTCGTATCCGTAATTAGGTAGTTGAAGTTCTCCAGCGAAGTGCCGGTAGAGTCGAAGCGCACCGCATCCGGGACGGCATCCCCGGGGCAAACGAGAATTTCCGTTGCGCCGTCCTCCGTGCTGATCGTGCCAGTAGTTGCCGTTTGGCGAATCACGGTGACGAAATTATCGGAAAGTACCGCACAGGAAGTGGCCAGTTGCACCGCATTGATATCATCTTGTTGGCTGGCGGTGATCTCTCCACTGTAGGTGAGGCCGTATACGCGGCAGATGCCTGGAGGGGCGTTATCAAAATCCAAACTGCTACCCGTGGGGAAGCTGAGAATAATGCCATTGTCATCCGTAACGATGAAAGCGAATTCATCTCCCGTCGCTCCTTCACTGACCATCCGAATAACATCGGGAATGCCGTCACCGGGGCAGACCGTAGTCGTGGTAGCGCCGCTTTCTAAACGAACCGTACCACCGGAAGGTAACTCACGGGTAATGGTGACAAAGTTGTCACTAAGACTGAAACAGTCGGATGCCAGCTGCGTTTCGGCAGCGTTATTGCCTTCCGCAGCGAGCAGCTCCCCGGCGTAGCTTAGGCCCCAGAGGCGGCAAACTCCCAGGCCAGCGCCGTCGAAGTCGACGGATGTCCCCTCGGGAATCGCTAAAATGTTGTTCTCCGCGTCAGTAACAATGAAAGTGAAATTGGTCCCTTCCGCACCGGTGCTTACGAAGTCGATTAGGTCCGGATTACCATCGCCCGGACAAATTGTGATGTCCGTTTCTCCAGCAGCCGTTGCTACAGTTCCCCCCGATGGCACACTACGGACAACCGTGACGAAGTTGTCACTAAGGGCGAAGCATTCATCGGAAAGGTTACCATCATCGGCGTCATCGCCGACGGCAGCCGTAAGGTTGCCCTGATAAACGAGGGTCCAGATGCGGCAAATGCCAACTCCTGCTTCGTCGAAGTTAAAACTAGGATCCTCAGAAACCGCAAGGATTACGTTACTGGTATCCGTTACTACGTAGATGACCGCACCCCCGGCCGTGCCGGAGCTAACTACTGAAACCAGGTCGGCATTACCGTCACCAGGGCAGGTTTCTACTTCGGTAGCTCCTTCAGTAGTAGCAATACTACCACCAACAGCGACTTCTCTTACCACAGTAACGAAGTTGTCAGAAAGGGCATCACAGAAGTCGGAAAGATCCATAGCAGCGGCGTCGTCGCCGATTGCACCGGTAAAGGTTCCGGTATAGCTCAGGTTCCAGACGCGACAGACGCCGACGCCGGCACCGTCAAAATCGACAGTATTTCCTTCGGGAAGGCCAATAATGATGTTGTTATCGTCCGTTACGATCAGGCGATTGCTAACACCGGTACCACCAGTGGCAGTAAATTCTACTAGATCTGCGTTGCCATCGGGGCAGGTTTGAATGTCGGTCGCTCCGTCGATGGTAGCGATGGAGCCGCCTTCCACGCTCACTCGGTTGACAGTGATGAAGTTTTCGGAAAGGCCCTCGCCACAAGTGCCTAGGCCTTCGAGAATACTAACGTTTTCGCCAACTTCAATGCTAAGGCCAGCGAGTGCGTACACTCGGCAAAGACCTACTCCAGCGCCTTCGAAGTTGAGTTCGCCGGATTCGTTAATGACCAGTACATTGCCTTCTGCATCGGTGATCAAGTACCGCAAGTTGAGCGCATCGGAAGTAACCGTAATGGGATCTGCTTCTCCGTCTCCAACACAGACCGTGTATTCTGCCTGGGCGGAGGTGATCTGGATATCTCCAGAACGGCCATTGTTTACGCTAACGAAATTTTGCGTCAAGCCCGCACAAGGGGTGGCAAGCGTAGCGGTCGTAAAGTTATCTCCGACTACGGCTGAGGGCCAGTTATAAGTAGAAAATGCATAGACACGGAGTGGGCCCGGAGGCAGTAGGTCAAAGTTGATGAAGTTGCTGAACCCAATGCTTTGGATGATATCATCCGCATCGACCACCACGTAAGCAAAAGCTTGGCGGAAAGGTTTCACCTGAAAGCGGATGCGGTCCATAACGTCGTCGTCCGTACAAGTACTGATCTCGGTATCACCAGAAAAGGCAACACTGACGATCGCGTCTTGCTGACAGCGCCGCGGATCAGTAATATTGGGATTCTGCGCAAAAAGAGAAAGAGAGAAAAGGAAAAAAAGGCTACTAAGTAGACTAACGTAAAGATGCTTCAACATGAAAGTAGTTTTGTGGTCGTAAGGAGGCAGGCTGGCGCGTCCGTCCCCTAAAGTGAGATTATTGGGTAAATTTACGTAATTGCCTCCGATCACAATAAAATTTATATGTTCCTCATTGAGATAGACGTATTTTTAACCAAGATTTAGCCACTTATTGTCCTTAGACCTTTTGTTTTGCGCGGCCGCAGGTGCAGTGTTAGGGACCTAGGAGCTAGGGAGCTAGACGGCCTTTGGCCTCCTAGAAGCACAAAGTGCGGCCTAGTTCCTAGGTTCTAGCCCTCTTACATTGCACCTGCGCCCGCGCCCTGATCGTCTTCCCTTAGAGCTCTCACTAAAGTAACTACACCCCGCGTTCCCAAAAACTACTAATGCGTTTTAGTCTCACCCTCTTACTGTTTTTTCCACTGTTGTTGGTAGCTCAGACCCTGGAAGTCGACCCCGATTACGATGCCGAGCGCCTCGTTAAAGAGGTCTTTGCCTCAGGTAACTGTGAGACCATTTTCAACATCGAGCGAATTGGGGCCAATCCCGATGGTATTGGTTTTTTCAGTGGGCCCGACACCATTGTGGGTTTTGATCGCGGCATTATTCTTTCTACCGGCCGAGTCGTAGACGCCGTAGGCCCAAACTCAGATACTGATGTGGGGAGCGAATTGGAGGGACGTACGGACGATCAGGACCTCAGCTTGGCCTCCACCGGGGAGGTGCACGATCGTAGTGGCATCGAGTTTGACTTTATCCCGCTTCAGCCCACAGTCACCTTTCGGTATGTCTTCGCCTCCGAGGAGTATTGTGAATTCGTGGGTAAGCAGTTCAACGATATTTTTGGTTTTTTTATCAGCGGGCCCGGTCTAAACGGTCCTTTTAGTGATGGAGCGATCAATCTTGCTACCATCCCAGGCACCAGCCAACCGGTGAGCATTAACAACGTTAACTTTAGCGACAACCCGAGCTTTTATCTCGACAACGAGTTTCCTTCCGTCCGCCAAATTGCCAACTGTGGCGGTAACACTCTTCCCGGTCCCCGTTTTCAGATGATCGAGTACGACGGCCAGACGGTTATCCTCACGGCCACGGTTGACCTCGATATTTGCGAGACCTACCATATTCGCCTGGTGGTAGGCGACGTGCAGGATGCCGACCTGGATTCTGCAGTATTCCTGGAAGCCGGTAGTTTTGACCTGGGTGGTAGTGTCAGCCTAGAAGGCGAAGGAGATACCAGCCAGGCAATTGTCGTTTATGAGGGCTGCGCGCCCATCAACCTGCGAGTCCAGCGGGGAGAAGATAGCAACCCTATGCAGGAGCAGACCATTGCTTACCGTGTTGGAGCTACCTCCGTGGCTACGCCCGGAGCCGACTTTTCCGCTGGTAGTGGTAGCGTCACTATTCCCCCCGGAGCCGAATTTGTCACCATCCCCATCAGCGCCGTAGCGGATGGGGTGCCTGAAGGCCCGGAAAGCCTCTGGTTGGTACTCGACATTCCCTGTGCTTGCTACACGGATTCCATTGAAATCATTGTCAATGAGCCCGCGCCGCTCACCGTTGGCCTGGAAGAAGTATTCTATTGTCCGAACGAAATGGCCACCCTCAATCCCGAAGTGAGCGGGGGAGTTGCCCCGATTAGCTACCAGTGGAATTTCGGTAGTACCGCTGCCAGACCTAGGTTGACACCACCACTTCCGACCTCTATTCAGCTGGTAGTGACCGATGCTTGTGGACAGTCTGTCTCCCGTTCAATCGGCACTTTCAGTACGGCGCCACCGGGATTAAGCCTGCCCCCACAAGACCTTTCCGCCTGCCGGGGAGAGGAACAGTTGATTGCACTCGATCTTTTGGGTAACGCCCCCATTACCCTGACCTACCGGGTTGATAATGGCCCAGAGGAAACCCAAGTATTCGGTGCCACTGGGCGGCAAACCTGGCCCATTGATCGCGGCGGGAATTACCGGATTCTTAGCGTAGAGGATGCCGCTTGTCGGGTCAACTTAGATGAAATACTCCGCGCGGATTTTTACCAACCGGTGATTAACCCCAAATTAATCAATCCTACCTGTGCTGGTGAGCGGGATGGGGCCATTTCG
>JBCDGT010000202.1:0-6368 GCA_038750915.1 Bacteroidota bacterium | reverse complement strand
CCAACTACCATCTACCAAATACCAACTCCTACATTCCCCTCGCCAATACTTGTTGATAAGCCTCGTGCAAATCCCGCACGGTCTTATCCGCTTGGTAGTGCTCGCTGATGTAGGCTTTTCCCGCCGGCCCCAGTTTCTTCCGCAGTGCTTCGTCTTGGGTAATTTGGGTCATGGCGGCGAGCAGGGCATCTTCGTCCCGAGCAGGAATGATGAGCGCCGTTTCCCCATTGATACCCAGGCCTTTGTTGCCACCAATATCGGTCATCACGGTGGGCCTGCCGAGGAACATGCTTTCCAGGAGTACCTTGCTGAGGCCTTCTCCCTTTACGCTGGGTAAGAGGCTGACGTCGGCTGCGGCGAGAATATCCAGTACGTCCGTGCGGAAGCCGGCGAAAGTGTACTGGTGGGCGTAGTAGCTGTCGGCTAGGTCAGACTCCAATTCGGGCGTTTGCAAACCACGGCCCACGAACAAGAAATGGATGCCTAGCTCTGGTGGAAGCCGGCGAATGGCCGTTCCCAGGTAGTCCATGCCCTTCATCCGGCGAGCATTAGCTACGATGATGATGACCGTCCGCTCCTCCGGAATACTAAATTCTTCCTGCAGGTTTATAGGCTTTACGTTAGCGTACCATTCAGGATCGTGCCCCTTACCGACCACCAGGGTTTTACTACGGTCGAAGAAGGGCTGTCCATCGAAGCTATCTTTTACCGCTTGGCTGACGCAAATAACCCCGTCCACCCGCGGATTGAAGTGTTGGAACCAGGCGGAGGGATCCCACCAATGAACGTTGCCAGTGTAGCCACGGTAGGTGAGTACCTTTCCTGGCCAGCCCTTCGCCGCGCGCACCCCCGCAACGATGCTTTTATTGTTAAAAAGATGTAGGAGGTCGTAGTGATTAGCGGCCAGTTCTTGCTGAATACCATCGCGGTCCGCTTTACCGAACTTACTCTCCGGGTGCCAGTCGATTATGTTGACGCCTCCATCTTTTAATTCATCAAGGTAGCTCGCTCCATCGGTTCTGGTCATCACGGTTACTTGATAACCATAGTCTTGCACGAGACCCGTAAACCACCGCCCCTCCGGGCGTACGGCGTTGTGGCTGTCACGATAGTCACTGACTACAAGGAGGGAAGGAGTATTGGCCATGGCGGCGAAGGTAGTGAGTCTGGAAATTCTTACGGATTTCCTCTGTTAAAAAGTAATGAGCTGGCCTTCTCTTCGTTGTGTCGTTGATGCAGCGGTTTTATTTGCTTCTTTCACTGGTATTAACTACTTCTCCCCTATTGTCACAAAGCGACCTAGTGTACCGAAGGGGAGTAACCTTTGGGGTAGAATTAGGCATCGAAACGGAGCCTTTCCTGTATTTCCAGACTTTCCAGCCCAACCTTACTTCCAGTGGGATGGCTACGGATGATTATGCAACTTTTTCGAACATCCTCACCTTCGCTACTCGAGATACGTTTTCTCGTTATTTTAGCACCCTCGAAAGCTGGCGAGCTCGCCCTCCGCAGTATACCCCACGGTATAACCTTCAATTTCAGGTAGAGAAAAAACTACAGAGTGGTCTCGAATTTGGCGGCGGGCTTTTCCTCAGCAGCGGTTCTTTCTCCACCGAATTAACCGAAGTAGGACCGGACCGGGCGGCCTTCCTCTACGTTGCCCAAGACGTCAATTACCTTAGAGTTGGTGGTGCTGGAGCACTAAAATTTCATTTGTTTAAGCGATCGCGCATTCAGCCCTTTATCGGCCCCCAAGCCTTGATCGTGCTCGACCGGACCCGGCGCGGCAACGTACGCTATGTCTACACCACCACCGATTGGACGGCCCCAGCAGCGGATAGCTTCATCGGTCCTGAACTAGTGCTTGACGTTGATCTCCGCCTTTTACTCGGCATTGATTTTGCCGCCTCGGAGCGTCTCATCCTGAGTTTTAACGGTTCTTTTTTAGGGACCACCTCCCAGTATTTTGGTCTGCAGGCTAAATACCGGGTTACTAATTACTGAGGCCAAGTTGCCTTGCTCGCTATACTATACTTTGCCCCTGCGGCCGCGCAAAAATTCTTAGAAGTCTCCTAGGAATGGAGAGAATAACTTACACATTACCGTCCTGTAAAAGGTGGATAGGCTCCCACCTCGACTACAGACAAGGCTAAAATTACTAAAAGTCCAACAGCACCAAAGTACCAATAGGCTAAACCACCACCTCTCCGTTAGCATCCGTAGTAAGGACCTCGGTGAAGAGGTCGAAGAAGGGACGCAGGGTCAGCATGGCTTCTACCGTAAGGTCGACGAACTCACTGGAGAGTACCTGTTTTTCAGTGCATTCGCGGAAGGCGTAGAACTGTTTGTAGCGCAGCAGGTCGATGTCGGGATGGTCTTTCGGAAATCCTTTGGGGGCCGTTTTTAGCTTTTCTCCCCGCATTTCCCCAAATACGCGGATGAACTCGGGGTCGGCCATGATCTCGCGGAAATCGGTGGCACTGGCGGCAATTTCTTCGCGGATGCGCTTTAAATCAGCAGATTCTATCCCATAAAAACCACCTCCGACCACGTATTCCTTACTTGCGGGATCAAAGTGAAAGTAATACCCCCCACGGCGAAACTTACCGTCCCGAACGAGATGGCCGGAGAAGTGAGTTTTGTAAGGGCTCTTATTCTTACTGAAACGAACGTCCCGGTAGATACGGAATAAGGACTTTTTGCCCGATGCCGTCTCCAATACATCCGTCTCACTCAGCTGATCCATCACCGCCTGGGCGTATGCTGCTATGTTCTCGCGGGCTGCTTCGTAGGTAGGTTTGTTCTCTTGAAACCAGTCTCGATTATTGTTCTTAGCGAGCTGCTTTAGGTAGGTAAGGGAGGACTTTTTAATGGTGGACATATATTAGGAGATGGTTTATTAGTCAACGTTGCGCTTTACAAATGCGTTAAGCGGGTGAATCGTTCTGGTTTTTACCAAAATTGCCACCAGCTAACCGTAGATCTACACTTATGGAATCATTTCGCCGCCTGCTCGGCTATATGGGGAATTACCGCGGGCTGGTTTGGTTGGCTATCCTTTCCAATGTCCTCACGGCGGTATTTACCATGCTGTCCGTTCCCTTGCTGCAGCCGTTCTTGAATATTCTTTTTGAGCAAACGGAGGCGGTGCGAGAGTTGCCAGAATCAGTAATGTCGGTCGAAGGAATCGAGCAATTTGCGGGCTACTACGTTACCCAATGGATTGATCAAAGCGGAAAAGATGTAGCATTGGCTTACGTTTGTGGCTTTATTCTGGCTACTTTCTTACTAAAGAACCTATTTCGGTACCTAGCGCTGTTTTTCATGTCGCCAGTTCGTAACGGGATTATCCGTGACCTGCGCAACGATCTTTACCGCCACCTCTTACAACTCCCGCTTGGATACTTTACGGAAGAAAGAAAGGGGAATCTCCTTAGCCGGATCACCAGCGACGTGCAGGAGGTAGAAGCGAGCATTCTTAACGTCCTTGAAGCCATTTTCCGCGAGCCTTTCATCATTATTGGGATGCTGGCGTACATGATCTTCATGAGCCCACCACTGACCCTATTCGTTTTCGGCCTCATGCTTTTTACCGGAGTCGTCATTGGTGGGATCGGTAAGCAGTTGAAAAAGAGCAGCAATTTGGTGCAGGAGAAGCTGAGTGAGATTGTCAGCCGTACGGAAGAGAGCCTGGGTGGTTTGCGGATCATCAAGAGCTTTGGCGCGGAAGCGTACCAGGCCCGTAAATTCGGGGAACTCAACGATAGTTACCGTAAAAAGCTAATCCGGCTATTGTGGCGCAGGGACCTCTCGAGCCCGCTCACCGAATTTTTGGGCATCGCCACGGTGGCTTTACTACTTTGGTACGGCTCCCGCCAGGTGTTCAGCGGGGAAATGGACGCCGCTTCTTTCCTCACCTTCATTTTTGCTTTCTACCTCATTATCGACCCTGCGAAGAAGTTTTCCAAAGCTTGGTACAACGTACAGAAAGGCCTTGGCGCTATGCAGCGGGTAGATACGGTACTAGAAGTAAAAAATCCATTATTGGGCGCGGGCGCGGGTGCAAGCGAGGATAAAAGAGCCAAGCAGTACGATGCGCAAATCAACGCCCAGGAGGGACTGGTTTTTCACAACGTTAGCTTCCGTTATACCCAAGGTGGACCACTGGTGTTGGACCAATTAAACCTTTCGTTATCCAAGGGCAAAATTCTGGCGCTGGCGGGTAGCTCGGGTGGAGGTAAATCTACTATAGCCGATTTATTTCCCCGCTTCTACGACCCCTCCTCTGGCAGTATTACCCTGGACGGCAAAGACCTGCGGGATTATCCATTGGCCGAGCTACGTAGCCGCTTTGGCATCGTTTCTCAGGAGGCGATCCTCTTCAACGATACGATCTACAACAACATCGTCTTTGGCCTCGAAGGAGTAACGGAGGTGGAGGTATACGAAGCAGCGCGGATCGCCAATGCTCACGACTTCATCAGCGCCAGCCCCCGGGGCTATCAGACGAATATTGGCGATCGTGGCGCAAAACTCAGTGGCGGCCAGCGGCAGCGGCTGACCATTGCTCGGGCCATTCTCCGTAACCCAGATATCTTGATCCTCGATGAGGCTACCTCTGCGCTTGATTCGGAGTCCGAGCGACTCGTGCAGGATGCGCTTCAGAAACTATTGGTAGGCCGTACGGCACTGGTCATTGCCCATCGCCTCTCGACCATTCAGCACGCGGACGAGATTATTGTTCTCGATGGTGGTCGAATCGTCGAACGAGGTACACACGCCGAATTGCTGGAGCAGGACGGGGCGTACCGAAAGTTGGTGGCGCTGCAGGAGGTGTGATTGCCGCGCCTTTAAACTCTTACGTCAAACCGCTCCCGAAACTCGGTTGCCGTTGGGCGGGAAAGCCACATCATGGCGAGGAGGAACAAGGTGACGAAGAGGAAGAGATGGTTATTCGTCACCATTGCAATGACACAAGCAAATAAGCCCGGCCCTTCCAATAAGGCAAGGCGGAGAATCACCGCAGAGCGATAGTGGCCAAAAGCAGCGTTATAGTCCTGCTTCCTTTCCCGGGGAACTTGGTCGATGAGTTTATTGGAGAGGAAACGCGACATGGTGATACAAATCAGCGCAAAACCACCGACTAGCGGAAGGTCGAGTTGCTCATCAATAAATGTTCCTGGAACGGCCTCCGCCGAGGAGATCAGGTAATAGACTACCCCAGCAAAAAGCACCAAGCCGATCATTAGGGCAACGGTAATTATACTGAGCTGTTGGATATCGTCGGTGAGGCGATTATTCGATACCATGCATCATTTTTTTCATCCAGCCGTTGATTAGGACCAAGACGATAGCTGCACTAATTGGGACTGCCGCGAATAATAGGAAGAAACCACTAAGGCCAATACTTTCAGATATGTCCTTCATATAACTTCCGGTTAGCCCCCCAAAGTAATTGGCGACAAAGTTGGCTACGAAGAAAACTCCAAACATCAGGCCAACAAGCCGAACTGGTGCTAGCTTTGATACGTAGCTAAGACCAACCGGAGAAATACATAACTCTCCTAAAGTATGAAAAAGATATGCTGCAATCAACCAGAACATACTAACCTTGACTGTTGATTCAGGGCCGTCGATTGGTAAAGCCCCAATAGACAGTATGGCAAACCCTAAACCAAGAATAGTAAGTCCCATGGCAAACTTAATTGGACCACTATTCAAGAAAGAGATTTTAGCTTCCCAAAGACGGCTGAAAAGGGGAGCAAAGCAGATGATGAAAAGGCTGTTGAAAATGCCAAACCAACTTGCAGGGACTTCGGTACTGTCACTTGCAAACTGCTCGCTAAGCATAGTGTAAATTAGATACCATATACCTAGAAAGGCAATGCCAAGGATGATGTTGGAAATGCTGTATTTACCGAAGGTAATACTGAAGAGCTTAAAAAGAACATAGGTTAATACAAGCATTGGAACAACCGTAATGATCGTATTGCTAATTTTGAAAATCAGCGCGCCACTCCCTTCGAGGGCCCGGTCGGTGAAGTTCTTTGCGAAAAGTGTCATTGAGCCACCAGCTTGTTCAAATGCCCACCAGAAGAAGACAATAAAGAAGCTGAGAATGACAATCACCCAGACTCGGTCCCTATCTTGACCTTGGAGTGTTGGGTCACTCATAATCCAGCCAATAAAAGCTACTACAGCTCCGAAAACTAGGGATGGCATGTAGTAATTAAAGGAGAGCAGGGCGGAAACAGCTTCTACTTCTTTGCCAGTGAATAAGCTGCGTAATGAAGGGACAGTAAGGAAAGCAACTAATAACGCTACGATTGCACCAATACCAGCCCATTTTCCAATTCGAGCATTACCAT
>JBCDGT010000201.1:0-6376 GCA_038750915.1 Bacteroidota bacterium | reverse complement strand
GTGTCCGTGTCCTCCTCCAAAAAACGGAGAACACCTACATGGAGCAGAACAATAAGCGAATGCCAGAAGTAGACGCTGAAATTCTCTTCTCCATCGACGAAAAAAACCGTCAGGTAGACCTTACCGAAAAGGGGGTTGCTTACCTATCCCGCTACAACGAAGATCCCCAATTTTTCATCATGAATAACTTGGCCGATGACATGGCCGAGGTCGATAAGCGGGAAGATATTAGCAAGGAAGAAAAAGACCTGCAAAAGAATAAGATTTCCCAGGAGTTTGGCGTCAAGTCCAAGCGTTTGCACGCTATTCACCAGCTGTTGAAGGCTTACACGCTCTTCGAACGGGAGAGTGAGTACGTGGTAATGGACGGCCAGGTGAAGATCGTTGATGAGCAAACCGGCCGGATGATGGAAGGCCGCCGCTACAGCGACGGGCTCCACCAAGCCCTGGAAGCCAAGGAGGCCGTTAAAGTGGGAGAGATCACCCAGACCTACGCCACGGTTACCCTCCAGAACTATTTCCGGATGTACCACAAATTGGCTGGTATGACCGGTACGGCGGAAACGGAAGCAAAGGAGTTCTGGGATATTTACAAGCTAGATGTGGTGGTAATTCCTACCAATCGCCCGATCCAGCGGGACGATCGCAACGATTTGATTTACAAAACGACCCGTGAGAAATACAATGCCGTCATTAACGACGTCCAGGAGCTGACGCAGGCTGGGCGCCCGGTGCTGGTGGGTACGACGACGGTGGAGATCAGTGAGACCTTAAGTCGCCTGTTGCGTGCCCGTGGTATTGATCACAACGTCCTCAACGCCAAACAGCACCAGCGGGAAGCGGATATCGTTGCCGAGGCTGGCCGCCCAGGTAAGGTGACCATTGCTACCAACATGGCGGGGCGGGGTACGGACATCAAGATCAATGATGCGGTAAAATCCGCTGGTGGATTGGCCATTATCGGTACAGAACGTCACGATAGCCGGCGGGTAGACCGCCAGTTGCGCGGTCGTTCCGGCCGTCAGGGAGACCCCGGTTCTAGCCAGTTTTACGTTAGTCTGGAAGACAAATTGATGCGCTACTTCCAGAGTGAGCGGATCGCTAAATGGATGGACCGAGCCGGCCACCAAGAAGGAGATGTGATTCAGGCGGGTATTGTTACCAAGTCGATTGAAAACGCCCAGAAAAAGGTCGAGGAGAATGCCTTTGGTACACGTAAACGCTTGTTGGAATATGATGACGTAATGAACATCCAGCGGGAGGCCATCTACCGCAAGCGTAATAATGCCCTGAGTGGAGAACGACTTAATCTTGACTTGAACACCATGTTCGAAGGCTTGATTGATGATGTTGTCTACGTCAACAAAAAACAGGGAGATTACGAGAGCTTCCGTTTTGATGTACAGCGGTTCCTTGGTTTTGATACACAAATCCAGGCGCCAGACTTTAACGAAACCAATGATATCAATTCGCTAGCAGACCGCCTACTGGAAGAGTTTCAGGCTTTTTACCAGCGTAAAATGTTGTTGCTCGTCGATCGGGTCATGCCGACGATTCGCCGCGTCAATGAGGAACAGCCTGGTCGGTACAAACGGATCATTATTCCCTTTACCGATGGTAGTACCCACCCACTCGTGATTACGGCGGACATCGAAAAGGCCACCGAGAGTAACGGTCGGAGTATCATCTCCGATATCGAGCAAACGGTTACTTTAGCCATTATTGATGAACACTGGAAGGAGCACCTGCGGTCGATGGATGAGTTGAAGACGGCAACATCTCTGGCTAGCTTCGAGCAGAAAGACCCGCTGGTAGTTTACAAGATGGAGGCTTACAAACTCTTTGAAAGCTTAGTGCGAACCGTTAACGAAGCTACTACTGCTTACCTTGCTAAAGGAGATTTGGTACTCGAAGATCCGAAGGACGTAAAGGAAGCAAGAGCACCGCGCCGTCCCGTTACTGCTAAGACCTCTACGAACCGTAGCCAGGAAGAGCAAGCGGCCCGTCGGGCGGCTGAAGGCGTCAGTAAGCCAAGAAAAGTAGAAACTTTTCAGCGGCGAACGGCCAAGGTGGGTAGGAACGAGCCTTGCCACTGCGGTAGTGGTAAGAAGTTCAAACACTGCCATGGTAAGAAGTAAGAAGCCTTCTTTTGCCAGTTTGTAAACCTTGGTTTACAAGTACTTATGCCAGGGCGTTTCGGATGACGAGACGCCCTGGTGTAGTTATTAAATACTGAAACTTCCAAATACCGGGATGCTCACTTTTCTGTAGGGGGCTTATTCGGGGCGGGAATTCCTTCGGATAAACGTTAAGACGTTAATTAAAGCCCAGCAGTAGCCCTATATTGTGCCCGTTTAGTGGATTTTCCCCAGTTGTTGTTCCTGTCCACTAAACTATTGCTGTCAAGTCTTTCAACTGTCTTTCCAACCTTATTGAACTGACGCCCTAAGAACTATTTTTTTAAGGACGCACTGGGTATTAAGCTACCATGAACCTTGAACGAACTTATTGATCACACCTTTCTATCCCCTGACTGTACTCGCGAGGATATTGACCGGATTTGTGCTGAAGCCATGCAATATGGTTTCTATGCAGTGTGCATTCCCCCCTTCTTTGTTGGCCATGCTAAGCGCCAACTGCAGAGCAGCCAGGTTAAACTAGCTACGGTAGTAGCCTTTCCTTATGGCTACGCGGAAACCGCCGTAAAAGTGCAAGAGATTCGTCGAGCTATTGATGAAGGTGCGGATGAACTCGATATAGTGATTAACCTCTCCGCCCTCAAATCAAATGACTGGGCTTACGTTATTTCTGACCTCACCGTAGTGACGACTACGGTCCGATTGCGGGGTAAGGTGAGTAAAGTTATCATTGAAATAGGTACCTTGGATGCTGGCGAACGTCGGAAGGTTTGCGATATTTGCAACGAAGTCAAACCAACCTTCGTTAAAACCTCTACGGGGACCCAGGGTGGTGCTACGATTGATGATGTGCGGTATTTGCGAGAACAATTACATCCGGACATAAAGATCAAAGCCAGTGGGGGCATCCGCAACCGCGAGGCTGCCCTCGCCCTAATTGAGGCCGGTGCCGACCGGCTGGGCACCTCGGCCAGCCTCAAAGTTGTTGGGATTTAAATATCACACTGTTATGCTACGCTTTTTCTTTTCTGCCACATTTCTTTTCTGCTGTTTAGGAGCTATGGTCGCACAGACCAATGTTTCCATCAAAGCTGAGCCTAAAGTGGAGGCACTCCTCGAGCTTTTTCAGACGGTTAACGAAAATGAAACCAAGGTAGAGGGCTGGCGCGTACAAATTCTGGCTACCACGGATCGGCGGCGGTTAGAGACCGTTGAGAGTGAGTTTAAAGTTAATTACCCTAGCGTGCCGGTAGATTGGGTGCATACCAAACCGTACTATAAGTTGCGCGCTGGAGCCTTCAAAACCAAGCAAGAAGCCGAACGCCTTAAATATACCCTCGGACAACAATTCGAAGGGGTTTACCTCGTTAAGGACGACGTACGAGAAAGTGAGTTGATTCGAATGTATTAACCACTGCCCTCTCAGGTAGTATCCTTCGGGCGCCCGTCAATTATGCTTCCTTCCGATAAGACTAAGATCGACCGGATAACTTTTATCCTCTACACCTTCTTGGTGTTGGGTGGTTTACTGATGCTTTACGTAGTCGAACGTCCGCCTGAAGGGTATACCCAAGACTTTGCGGGGATGCTCGGCACCCTAGTAGGTAAGCAATTAGTGTGGCTGATTTTATCCTTAGTGGCTTGGTTTGCCATAAATATGTTCATTGAACGCAGCCTTTGGGTAATTGGAGCCTATCCCATTTACGCATTTACGCTCTTACTGCTTATCCTGGTGCTGATTTTCGGAAAAGAGATCAATAATGCCCGTTCCTGGTTCAGCTTGGCGGGCTTTACTTTTCAGCCGGGAGAACTAGCAAAATTCGGAACGGCCCTGGCAATGGCAGCTTACCTGAGCCAATGGACGGGTAAAATGGATCGCTTGAGTACCATCGGGCCTGGGCTTATGATTTGGGCCTTTCCCGCTGCGCTTATTGTCTTACAGCCGGATCCTGGCTCCGCCTTGGTATTTGTCTCCTTCTTCATCGTTATGTACCGCGAAGGTCTACCCCCACTTTTACTCCTGTTCGGTATTTTCACAGTAGTCATGTTCCTACTCGGAATATTGCAATCTCCCGCAATTCTTACTGGAGCCCTTTTGGGAGTTTTGCTAATTGTTATGAGCTTTTTTGTTCCTCGTAGATTTCGTTGGTGGGTGTCAGGTAGCGTGCTTGTGGTTGCTTTAGCCAGCTATTTATTCAGTCAGGGCGTTGGTTGGCCCATCTTACTGGGGCTGGGCTTATGTTACCTGATCACCGCTGCGTATCATTTACTCCGACGTAATGGGCGAATGGTATTAATTTCTACAGCAGCCCTGGTGTGGGGTGGGCTAGTTACCTTACTGGCTAACTTTGCTTTTTACAATATTTTTCGCCCCCATCAGCGAGACCGAATTGATGCCTGGTTGCGGCCAGAGGGAATGAGTGAGCAAGGTGCTCTGTTTAATATCATTCAGTCGAAACTAGCCATCGCAGGGGGAGGCTTTTCTGGTAAAGGCCTCTACGAAGGAACCATGACCAAGTATGATTACGTCCCTGCACAAGAAACGGACTTTATCTTCTCGGTGGTTGGCGAGGCAGAAGGGTTCATGGGATCTTTTGCCGTCATTCTTGGATTTCTAGCCTTGCTCTGGAGGATCAGTGTCCTTGCAGAACGCCAGTCGCGTACTTTTGCCCGCGCTTATGCTTACGGGGTGGCAGGAATCATATTAATTCACATGCTGGTTAATATCGGAATGACTATGGGCTTGATGCCCGTAATCGGTATTCCCTTACCCTTTATGTCCAAAGGTGGCTCGTCCTTACTCAGTTTTACACTAATGATTGCAGTACTACTCAAGCTGGATCGGCACCGGAAAGAGGTATAAAAATCACTTGCCAAATGTTTGCAGCATAAATTTACGGGGGCCTAAACAAATTGTCTCCAGGAAGGAATAAGTGTAGATCTGTTTCCGTGGGTGACAAAACATCTTTAATTGGTGACTAAATAGTGTAAAAGGCGATGGGTCAAACTGATTGGCCTCAGCCGTTTTGCCGACAAATATTTAATACCCTCTGAATGCAACCCTTTATTGCTGCTACCGTCTTTCTTAACAAATGAGCAATCCAATCAAGCCGTGGGAGCACAACGAATTATAAAAACTATGCCAACCGCCGCCGACTATCGCGATACACACCGCGAGTTAGTGCTTGGCTGTCAGCGTAAGGACCGCACTGCCCAACGGGCGCTGTACGGTCATTACGCCAAGCCGATGTATAACCTCTGCCTGAGAATGGTAAAGCACGCTCACGACGCAGAAGATGTTCTGCAAGTAGCCTTTGTCGATATTTTTAGTAAGATCGACACCTTTAATTTTGAGGCTTCCATCAGTGCCTGGATCAAGCGCATCGTTGTCAACCGTTGCATCGATCACCTGAAGAAGCGTCGATTACTAACTACTGACCTTGATACGAATCGGCACGACAGTGCCGCACAAGTTACCGAGCCAGCACCTGCGTTCAGCGCTCAAAAGATGAACGTAGAACGGATAAAAAAAGCCACCCGTAAACTAAGTGAAGGGTATCGTGTCGTTCTTTCTTTATACCTTTTTGAAGGGTACGATCACGAAGAGATTGCCCAAATTCTCGGCATCAGTGTCGGGACGAGTAAGAGCCAATATAGCCGTGCGAAGAAACGCCTGGCAGCATTATTAAACGATCAAAAATAATCCTCCCCATGCCTACTGATAAGCTCGAGGATTTCATCCTCCAAAATCGCGAATCTTTCGATGACGAAGCCCCGGCCGCTGGCCTTTGGGACAAGATCGAAAGCGCCATTGACCAACACGAGGAAGATAGCGACCCGCTGGAAACCTTTATTGCTACCCACCGGGATGCTTTTGATAACTCTACGCCCCCACCAAGACTTGAAGGTCGCGTATTCGCGGCCCTAGGCGCAAACGCAGGAGCTGCCCCCCTACGGGTGTCTCATCGCCGCCGTCTCCTGCCTATTCTCGGTATTGCCGCCTCCATGCTCCTGTTAATTGCTGCTGCCTTTACGCTTGGTAGTAATCGTGGCTATGCCGCCGCTGAACAGGACCTGGTTGCCGCCGAAATAGAGCGCATTAACCCCGAACTAGTGGAAGCGGAAGATTATTACCGCGAAGAAATTGCCACTCAGTACGCCAAGGTCACCCAGGTAAGCGACGATCCCCAACTCGTTGAGGACCTGGCCGCTATTGACCAAGCAACCCAAGAAATCCG
>JBCDGT010000200.1:0-6393 GCA_038750915.1 Bacteroidota bacterium | reverse complement strand
TACGTGAGCCGGGGCCTCGCTATTTAGTCTCAAATAGCATCCTCTTAGTGTGTAATTGAGGCTATAGTTCCTGGGTCATTAATACCAAAAGTGCGCTTTTGGTTTTTCCGGATTCCAGCAGTTGCTGGGCAAGGGTATGTAATGCTGTAGTGCCTTGGGCCCTTACCTTAGCAATTTCAGCCCGTTCACGGGCTGCCTGGATCTCGGCGGGGGAGGGTAATTGTTCTACATTGCCCAAGCGGCCTAGGTTATTGCCCGTCAAGACGTCACTGTTGCGAATGTGGCTAGGTAATTGATCAACGCCAATACCTTTAGTGCGGAGGGGCTTGGGGATTTCAAATTTGGCTTCCGGGATGGCGCGGAGGTAGTCGTTGCCCCCCATGCGGGCTACTAGATCGAGTTTACTACTGTCCAGTTTCCCGCCCATGGTTAAAAGTTCGTCCTTAAGGTGGATGCGCACTGCTTGGGCGATGATCAGGTTACCACTTCCAGGGCCGTCACCAAGCGGGAGAACTTGGCTGACCCGACATTCGAAGGCAATGGGTGCTTCGCCTACCCGTGGGGGGCGTACGGCTTCGCTGGCGACCTGGGTGAAGCCTGCTTTTTCAAATTCGTTGACGCCTTTAGCATACTCTGTACTGGCTAATGAAAGCTGCTCTACCAGTGGGTAATCAATGATGTTAACCACACACTCCGGCACCTCCAGTACATTTTCTAGGGTATGCTTCGTACTGCCGTCGCGTACCCGCCGGGAAGCAGAAAAGGCGAAGGTGATCGGGTTGGCCCCGAATACATTGAAAAAACTAAACGGACTCAAATTCACCTGGCCGACCGCATCAATGGTACTGGCGAAACATATTGGCCGCGGGGCTACGGCGGTGGTGAGAAGGCCGAAGAGCTTGCCGATGGGTTGGGTAGTGGGATCGAGGGTCATTTTTTAGGAGCTATGGGGTTAGAGGCTAGTTCTGAACGAACTAGCTTGCTAGGAGCTAGGAGCTAGGAGCTAGGAGCACTGCGTGCTACTAATAGGCCGAAGGCCATCTAGAAGCGTCAGCGTCTAGCTCCTAGCCCCCTAGCTCCTAAACAGAGGGTAAAATTTTCGCAGCGACTTCGCCGAAGCCGACGCGGATGCCGTCTTTTTCCGCGTAGCCGCGCATCGTCACGGTATCGTGGTCTTCGAGGAAGGTACGGGTGACGCCGTCTTCGAGTTGGATGGGCTGGCGGCCGCCATGAGAAATTTCCAGGAGGGAGCCGTAGCTGCTTTCGTCTTTACCGGAGATGGTGCCGGAGGCCATTAGATCACCGACTTTGACGTTGCAACCATTGACGGTGTGGTGAGCTAATTGTTGCGGCATATTCCAGTACATATAGCCAAAGTTGGAGCGGGAGATGGTGTGCTCCTGGCCGCCTTCCGGCGTGAGGCTTACCTCTAGGTTGACGTCGTAGTTGTGGTGGCCCGTATACTTAAGGTAGTTGAGGACCTCGGGGTCTTGTTCGGGGCCGGAGATGCGGAAAGGTTCCAGGGCTTCCAGGGGCACAATCCAGGGGGCTACGGAAGAAGCGAAGTTCTTTCCGAGGAAGGGGCCGAGCGGGACGTACTCCCACTTCTGAATGTCTCGGGCGGACCAGTCATTGAACAGGATTAATCCAAAAATATAGTCTGGTGCCTCAGCAGTAGAGATAGGTTGGCCCAGCTCGGAGTCTTTACCGATCACGAAACCCATTTCTAGTTCAAAATCTAGGCGGCCACTTGGCTGAAAGACTGGCTTATCGGCTCCCTTTGGCATTACCTGGCCTTTGGGGCGGCGGATATCGTTACCACTCACGATGATGGAAGAGGCGCGCCCGTGGTAACCGACCGGGAGGTGACGCCAGTTGGGCAACAGGGCGTTTTCGGGGTCGCGGAAGAGTTTACCAACGTTGGTAGCGTGCTCAATGCTGGAATAGAAGTCGGTATAGTCCCCCACCCGAATTGGGAGGTGCATAGTTGCTTCCGTCATGGGAACAAAAAGCTCCGGCTGATCGGATAAAGGACCTTGCTCTTCTTGGAGCCAACGCTGCACCTGCGTTCGCGCCCTACTCGTCACCTTTTTACCCAGGGCAATGAAGGGGTTGAGATGATCTTCGTAGAATACACTAACATCAAAATCAAAAAGGCCTAATTCCGCTACGGCGGCCATGTCAATAATCTGATCTTGATAGGCTACACCAACTCGGGGTGATTCGCCCGGTAGCGAAAAAATGCCCCAGGGCAGATTGTGAATGGAGAAGTCTGAAGAATTTGACATTCTTGATTTAATATTTTGAATTTAAAATTTTCATCAGTGGGACTTAGTAAATGAACTCGTCTAAACTTTTTCGAGCTGACCGCTCCGCAGGCCTGGTTTTCTCTAGTAAGGCGCGGGAAATTGAGTATAGCCAAAGCTACATGAGATTTTTCACAACGAAGCTAGAGGAAATCAGGACGTGGATAAGGTCGCGAGCAAAAAGTTTAGACGAGTTCAATAGCTAAATGTTCAATTTTACTTATTCAATCGAACACTTTAAATGCTACGCTAACCAGGAGGTATGGTAATCGCCCGTATCGATCTTCACCGCTTCCTCCGTCACTTGTAGCGGTGCGAAGGTATCGATCATCACGGCCAATTCTTCCGTTTTCGTGTGGCCAATACTTCCTTCATAGGTGCCCGGGTGTGGCCCGTGCGGAATGCCACCAGGGTGCAGGGAAATGTAGCCGGGGCCAATACCGGTACGGCTCATGAAGTCGCCATCAACGTAGTAGAGTACTTCGTCGGAGTCGATATTCGAATGGTTGTAAGGAGCTGGAATGGACTGCGGGTGGTAATCGTAGAGCCGCGGGCAGAAAGAACAGATGACGAAAGACTTGGTCTCAAAAGTCTGGTGTACCGGTGGTGGCTGGTGGACCCTACCAGTGATGGGTTCGAAGTTGTGGATGGAGAAGCCGTAGGGAAAGTTATAGCCGTCCCAGCCCACCACATCGAAGGGGTGAGTGGCGTAAAGTAGCTCGTGTAAAACGCCTTGCTTTTTGATCTTGAGGGGGAAGTCCCCGGTCTCATCGTGGGTCTCTAGGTCTTGGGGGAGTTTTAGATCGCGCTCGCAAAAGGGAGAGTGCTCCAACAGCTGTCCGAAGTGGTTGCGATAGCGCTTCGGGGTATAGATCGGGTCGGTGGATTCGGCGTAGAGAATGCGGTTATCTTCCGTGTCGAAGTCGATTTGATAAATCATTCCACGCGGAATGATTAAGTAGTCTCCGTATTCGAAAGGGATATTGCCGAGCAGGGTGCGCAGGGTGCCTGTCCCCCGGTGAATGAAGAGCATTTCGTCTGCATCAGCGTTTTTGTAGAAATAGTCGTGTAAGCTTTTGCGTGGGGCGGCGACACCGATCTGGATAGTCGAGTTGACCAAGAGTGCCTTGCGACTGTCTAGAAAATCGTCTTCTGACGCTACGTCGAAGCTAATCAGCTTACGCGAAGTAATGGTCTTTGCTTCCGCAATCTTGGGGGCCATATCCTGCTTACCGACAACCTCTTTCACCTGGGTCGGCCGGTGGAGATGATAAAGTAGGGAAGACATCCCGTCGAAGCCGATGGTGCCAAAGAGTTGCTCGTAGTACAATGCCCCGTCGGGCTTCCGGAATTGGGTGTGGCGCTTGGGCGGTATTTTGCCGAGTTGGTGGTAAAGTGGCATCGCAAATTGTTTAGTCCGTTAGCGGTTTTCAGACAATACTTGCAAATGTAATTGTTGTCAAGGCAAATAGTTCGCTGGCGCGGCCGCAGGTGCAAATAAAGAATAAAAAAGCAAGGCTGTTCACCAAACAAGAAAGCCCCTTCCACCGGTGGCGGAAGGGGCTGATTCAAGTGAGTCCTCAGGGATTCGAACCCTGGGCCCTCTCATTAAAAGTGAGATGCTCTAACCAACTGAGCTAAGGACTCAAAATTGCTTTTTCACAAAAGCGACGCAAAGGTACATCTACCAATGTAATATTTGCAAGCACTTAGTAGAGAAAGTTTTACTTGGGAGGGAATAACCATGATGGATGAGAAAAGGTTGCGGAGGGTGGGGTGGTAGTTAGTAATTGGTAATTAGTTGAACCAATCGCTAACTACCAACTTACTCTTCCTCAAAAGGCAATAGCAGTTGCACGCCGTCTGGATTATCCCGTTCTAGGTTGCTAACCGCCACTCCGAGTAAGCGGACGCTGGGGACCTGATCGATGTTTTCATCCAGTAATTGTAAGGCTACTTCCTTAAGGGTATTTAGACTCCGGATTTCCCCGGCGAAGCTTCTGGAACGCGTGTGGGTCTCGAATTCTGGGGATTTCATCTTCAGGGTAACCGTACGTCCGTAGTTTTCCCGCTCTTGGAGATAACTGAAAACCTTTTCCGCCAGGTACTCGATTTTCTCGCGCATGGCTGATCGGCTGGTAAGGTTGTCGCTGAAGGTCCGCTCAGCCCCTACGCTCTTGCGAATCCGGTTGGGGTTTACGGGGCGGTTGTCCAGGCCGTTGACGATGCGGAAAAGGTGGCGTCCCATTTTACCGAAGCGTTGGGCCATTTCAAGTTCGGATAGCTGCATTAGGTCTTTGCCGCTGCGGAAGCCCATTTTTTCCAAGCGGGCCGCCGTCTTTTTGCCCACTCCGTGGAATTCTTTAACGGGCAGTGCAGCCAGGAAGGCGGGGGCTTCCTCTCGGGTGATCACCTTCATTCCATTAGGCTTATTGATGTCACTGGCTACTTTGGCCAAGAACTTATTAAAGCTTACCCCGGCCGAGGCCGTAAGCCGGGTCTGCTCATAGATTTCCTTACGGATGGCTTTGGCAATCAGGGTGGCCGAAGCGGGGCCACGCTTGGTCTCGGTTACGTCCAGAAAGGCTTCGTCGAGGCTGAGGGGCTCTACTAGGTCCGTGTAGGAAAGAAAGATTTTACGAATTTGCTCCGAGACTTCCCGGTAACGTTCGAAGTTATGGCGCACGAAGATTAGGTTGGGGCAGAGCCGCTTTGCGGTGATGCTCGGCATAGCCGAGCGAACGCCAAATACCCGGGCCTCGTAGCTAGCCGCGGCCACTACGCCTCGCATCTTACTTCCCCCTACTGCAATAGGTTTGCCGCGCAGCTCGGGATGATCCCGCTGCTCGACGCTGGCGAAGAAGGCATCCATATCGATATGGATGATCTTGCGCTGGCTATTCGGGGGTAGCCGATTGGCTTTTCGTTTCCATTTCATTCATCAACTCCTCGGTGTCGGAGGTGAGGTCATTAAGCTTACGTTTGGCGTCCTGAGAGAGCTCACCACCCTCTTCGGTCAGTAAGTCTTCTAGTTCCTTACGCCGCTCGTTGAGGTCCTTGATTTGCTGAAGGGCATCAGAATCACTTAGATCCTGGGCTTTTTCCTTCAGGCTGCTGTAAAGGCCGTCCAGTTTCTCCAGGGCGTTGTCGTACTTACCCTCTTTCATTTTCTCCCGCTCACTTTTCAGCAGGTTCCAGGCGTCTTTGCCCAGATCGCTCACCTTCCCGACGATCTCGCGGCTCTGTGCCTTTTCCTCTACATCACCGAAAAAGTAGTTGTAGCCAAGGAGACCTACAACTAATAGTAAGCCTAGTTTTATGATGGTCTTGATCATGATGGTTTAGATTTCGATAGTTAAAGGTAAGGCTTAGGGAATTAGACGCTACGCTTTTAGACAGCCTTCGGCTTTTTAGACGCACTGCGTGCTTTTAGTAGGTAGCGGGTAGTATTCTAACTAACTACTAATCACTAAAAGGGCTTAGCTCGTCTAATTTCACCACATCAATAAGTGTCCCTTAAACTTACCCTGGCTGTATTCCAAGGCAGGGGCGGGTACTTTTACGAAGTCGAGAATGCCCAACACCAGCCGTACCCAGCGCTTTTTGGTGGGGATGCGGCTCAGGTAGATATCTGGACTTAAGAACCATTGTCGGTAGCGTTGTTCCGGATAGCTGAAGCCTTGGCCATTGACTCGCCAGACGTTGCCGTAGGCACCGTAGACATTTTCGGAACCGTAACCCACGGCGATATTCAGCCAAACGGGTAGGTTGCTTTTGGGGAGGAAAGCTTTTGGGTTGACGCTCAGCCAGGTTGTCTGGGCGTTATAGTCTTTTAGGTAGCGTTCCAGAAAACCTTCTCCGAAGCGTTCGCGGGAGATGTCGCCTAGATTGGAGGTGGCTCCGTTACCATTTGTGATGGGGACATCGGGATGGCTCCGCAGGTCATTGGATACCTTAAATAGGATACGTTGCTCTTGCCAGGCGATGTCTTGGACGGTAAATAAAAGGCTGCCGGTAAGATTAGCGCCCATATCGGACCAACTGAAGCCCCACTCTGCTGAGAAACCGTCCATTACTTCAATGGTGC
>JBCDGT010000199.1:0-6398 GCA_038750915.1 Bacteroidota bacterium | reverse complement strand
GGACTTAAAAAGACGAAAAAGGCCTATATCGCATTAGTCTGGCCGATTATATGGTAATAAATTCTACCTTTAGCCCCCTATGAGAATTCAACAGATGCTCGTGCTGCATACGAAAAGCGCGATGTATCCGTTTTGCAATCGCTAAACAAGCCCAGATGTTAATGAATTATCTTTTGCTGCTCTTTCAAACGCCTGACCTGGAAATGGAGCAGGAACCCGCCATGGAAAGCGATAGCTTACTTAATGTACTAATGGACTCGGGCCTGCTGAGTATCATTATTGTCGCGATTTTGTTTATTCTCTTCATCGTTGGACTCTACATATTTGTTGAGCGGTATACTACCATAAAGTCCGCCGGTCGGGAAGATCAAGGTTTCATGGATCGGATACGTATGGAAATCTCCGCTGGGAATATGGCGAATGCCCGTGCCCTGTGTGCAACGACCGATAGCCCCGTTGCCCGGATGATTGACAAAGGGTTACAAAGAATCGGCCGCCCCTTGCGGGACATCGATGCGGCAGTGGAAAATGTTGGTAACCTGGAAGTATTCCGTCTGGAGAAAGGCCTGAGTACATTGGCTAGTATTGCTGGTGCTGCACCGATGATTGGCTTCTTCGGTACCGTTACCGGGATGATTTCTGCTTTTTACGAAATGTCTACCGCGGAAAATATCACCCCTGATGTACTGGCGGGTGGTATCTACTCTGCTCTGCTTACTACCGCGGCAGGTCTATTTATTGGTATTCTGGCTTTCGTGGGGTATAACCTGCTGGTAGCCAACGTGGAACGGGTTGTTTATAAAATGGAGCGCTCCACTACCGATTTTATGGACCTCCTCCAAGAACCGGGTTAAATTTAGTCAATTGGTCTTTTGGTAGTTTGGTCTTTTGACTTTCAGCGCCCGCTAAAACTTACGAGCCAACGAACCAATATTCCAACGAACCAAGATACTAGACCATGGGCCTTAAACGATCGAGTAAAGCAAGTGCGGAATTTAATATGGCGTCTTTGACCGATATCATTTTCCTACTGCTGATCTTTTTCATGCTTACTTCCAACTTCGTCCAGATCAAACCTTTTGATTTGCCGATATCGGATAGCCAGACCGTTGCTCCGACTAATATTGTAGTACAACTGGAAAAAGACGGTTCTACTACCGTCAACAACGTAAAAGTTGAAGGAGCGGCGATTGCCCGAGCGCTCTCCGACGCTTTAGTACAGGTGGACGATGCTGAAAAAGCAACGGTTACCATCGTTGCGGAAACGGGCGTTCCCTTTGATCGAATTACCCCGATTCTTAAGTTAACGGCCAGCAAACGCGCACGGGCCATCATTGCTACTCAACCGCGGGGCTAAAGGAGAAGAACTAGAAGCTAGGATCTGGTTTTCCTAGCTCCTAGTTTCCAGCTCCTAGTTTCCAGCTCCTAGTTTCCAGCTCCTAACTACTAAACCATGGGTCTAAAAAAACGCAGCCGAGTATCCGCGGAATTCAATATGTCCTCTTTGACGGACATCATTTTTCTGTTGCTGATCTTCTTTATGCTTACCTCAACGGTAGTAGCTCCTAATGCTTTAAACCTTAAAATGCCAGGGCGTGCGGATACCCCCGCTCAGCCTTCGGGTAAAAAACTAGATGATATCAGAATTGATAATCGAGGGGACTTTTTTCTCAATGGCCGGCGGATCAGCGCTACGGAATTGGAAAGCCAGTTGTCAGCAAAAGCCAATAGCGATTACGCTATGCTGATCTCTCCCGATAAAAGGGCTCCGATCGAGGGAGTCGTTTTAATCCTTGATTTGGTGAAGCGACTAAACATCGAAGGAGTCCTGGCAGCGGAGGATTAATCGGTAACTTCGGCCAGATACCCCAAAAATTGCTCTGCGCGATGACTGATCGTGTGTTGGGCCAATATCCGTTTACGGGCCTCGGCTCCTAGCTTAGTTCGTTGGCTTTCTTCAGTTCCATAAAGTACGTTCAGGACACTGTCTTTATCATTAACGCAGAAAATTTCCCGTTGGGGCTCTAGGAAGTAATCGAGTCCTTCCCACTGTTGGGTAAGTACAGGAACGCCACAGGCGGCGGCGGCGAGTAGCCGCCGAGAAGGAGTAAAGCCCATCTTAGCTCGGTCCGAACGACTCACTACGAGTGTACAACGTTGACGATTGTAGAAGTCTACCATGTTCGCTTCCGGAAGGTACTCTAGGTAGGTTAAGTTACTGGGCCAGTCGGTATGATCATAGCCGCCACCGGCCAGGGCAAATTGCCGATTAGGCGTGTAATGAGCGGGGTCCAATAACAATGTATTGAGGATATCGGAACGATCTTCTTTGTAATGGCCGATAAAACCCAGGTCATAGCTTTTATCCGAATCCGTTCGATAAAAGGAATAAGGGTCAACACTCTCGTAGAGTGGGCGGGCAAAACTCAATTCATTTTCTTCGGCTAGTTGTCTTAAGATCGGGCCCCCGGTAGTAGACAAGAAAAGGTTGAAATTACCGATGGTACGGCAGCTAAGACAATCACCTTCTAAGCGTGCTTGTTGTAGGCTGTCGATGGTACGGTGAAGATTGGTGTCGTAATACACCTTTAAGCCCTTTGCTTCTTCGGCGATCCAGATGGCAATGTCCTCGGCACCGGTGACTCCGCTACCGAGCATCACGACATCGGCCGCACGAATGATTAGGGAGTACTGCTCCCGCAAAGTTTCAACGTCGGAGTAGGTCCATACCTGGCAGTAAGGCGAGCGAAGCATGTCACGTACCCGCTTCGTACTGGGCTGTTCTAATTCGAGGAAGGTTGTCCGATGCCCGTGTTGGGCAAGTTCGTTGATCAGGCCACGGTATAGGATCGCCGTCGGATTCTCGAAGGAAGAGAGAATCGATCGGCCGATAATTACTAGGTCAAGTGGTTGAGCGCCAAATTTCACCACGTGAAGGTAGCAATAAGTAAAGGAAGAAAAGAGTAAAGAGGAGACTTGTTCTCCTTCTCTTTACTCATCACCTTGCACACGTTCGACGAGCTTAGTAAGCACCTGCGGTCGCGCCCAAAAAGGAACTGCTTACTTAACGTATGCTACCTCTTTGACCGCACGAATAATCTTGGTTGGATTGGGCAGGTATTCCTCCACCAGGGTAGGGGCGTAACCGAGGGAAGTATCGGCACTATTGACGCGGATGACCGGCGCATCGAGATAATCGAAAGCGGATTTCTGAATTTCGTAGGCAATCTCTGAACTGACGCCGGCGAAAGGCCAGGCTTCGTCAATAACAACGGCACGATTGGTCTTCTGTACGGAGCGAACGATGGTTTCCCGATCAAGTGGGCGAATGGTACGTAGGTCAATTACCTCAGCGGAAATACCTTCTTTGGCCAGTTCCTCCGCGGCTTCCAGGGTAGGAAGGATCATTTTGTTATAGGTGATCAAAGTGACATCGGTACCTTCGCGACGAACGGCTGCTTTGCCAATTGGGACCAAGTATTCTCCTTCCGGCACTTCGCCTTCATAACCATACAGAAGTTCAGATTCCATGACGCAAACGGGATCATTATCCCGAATGGCGCTTTTCAGTAAGCCCTTCGCATCAGCGGGGTGAATACAGGAAATGACCTTCAGGCCCGGGGTGTTCGCCATCCAGCTTTCGAAAGTCTGGCTGTGCTGCTGGGCCAACTGACCTGCGGAGCCGGACGGACCACGGAAAACGATGGGGCAATTGTACTGGCCTGCACTTTGGCTAAGGGTTTTAGCTGCATTATTGACGATCTGGTCGAAGGCCAAAATGGCAAAGTTCCAGGTCATGAATTCCACGATGGGCCGCAGTCCGTTCATGGCTGCCCCCACGCCAATACCCGCGAAACCAAGTTCAGCGATGGGGGTGTCAATGACCCGTTTGGGACCGAATTCATCCAGCATCCCCTTGCTCACTTTGTAAGCACCGTTATACTGGGCGACCTCTTCTCCCATGAGGAAGACATTTTCGTCCCGTCGCATCTCTTCAATCATCGCTTCGCGTAATGCGTCGCGTAAAGCAATTTTTCTAGCCATAGTGGAGTATCTTTGCGGTCGCAAAAGTAACCTTCTGCCGACACTTTAGGAAACCTAATAGTGACCAACGAACTATTATTACTTATTGCTGCGTTTATCATGTCAAACACAGGTAGACCAATTGGGTTCTACCAAATTCATATTACTCCAGTTAGTTACTTTCCCATGAAGATTTTCGCTCGTCCATCTCGTTTTGTTGTTGCTCTGGCTGCCTTGGCGATGGCTGGTTTATCCTCCTGCAATCGTGGGGTTGGCTGCCCAACCAACTTTTCACTCAACGAATTCCTTGGAGATTGTGTTTCCGTTGCCATAACGTTTATCTAGCAACGAAACTATCACCATGAATTGGCACCATATTACTTCCCTCGATGATGTAGAAACCATCATTGATAATAGCCGGGTAACTCCTTGTCTTATCCTTAAGCACAGCACACGCTGCCCGATCAGTACGATGGCTATGCGGCGGTTGGAGATGAATTGGGACTTCGATGAAGGGGCGCTTGAGACCTATTATCTCGACTTAATTCGCTACCGAGAAATCAGTAATCACATTGCAGCCACTTTCGGGGTGGAGCATGAATCCCCCCAGGTTATCCTGATCAAGGATGGTAAGTCCATTTATGATGCCAGCCACTTAGATATTCGGGTGGAAGAACTCCGGCCTGCTACTGCATGAAGGAAAGCGAGCGGCACGAAATAGTTCTCACTGCTGATGGAAGCCATAGCGTGCACAGTGCTCGCTTTTCCGTAGACTATCATAGCACTCACGGAGCCATCCAAGAAAGTGAACATGTCTTCATCGACGCGGGGCTGCGGCCCTTTTTGGATCTTGGTATCCCCGAGATTCGTATTCTAGAAATGGGGTTTGGTACCGGACTGAACGTGCTACTGGTACGGAAATTAGCCCGTGAATATCCAGGTACTTTTTTTCGGTACCATGCGCTGGAGCAATTCCCTCTAGATGTTTCCGAAGTTCGCAAGTTGAATTATCCTGTATTGCTCAATTTACCGCTGGATGATTTGGTGGAACTCCATGCTTGTCCATGGGAGCAAGTAATTGATCTGGAGGACAACTTCAGCTTAGAAAAGCGACGACAGAATTTCCTTTTGGGTTTTCCGAATTGGCCATCGTCTAGTATGGATCTCCTTTTCTATGATGCTTTTGCTCCGAATAGCCAACCTGAGCTATGGTCGCCCGCAGCGATTGTGCTTTGCCAACAAATACTAAAGCCGGGAGGTGTCCTAGTGACCTACTGCGCAAAGGGGCAGTACAAACGCGATCTTAAAGCCGGCGGCTTTACCGTGGAAGCATTACCAGGACCGCCCGGAAAGCGGGAAATGACCCGAGGGGTGAAACAGTAATTAGGCGCTGACGCTTCGTAGACGCTGGTGCTTTTAGTATTTTTAGTTTCTAAAAGCGCAGCGTCTAAAACGGGCACAGCCTGGTCTAAAAAAAGCTGGTAAGCCATCTAAAGCTTCAGCGTCAAATTACTGCTGCGAAGAATCGTTGTTACGCTTACCCCGTTGGTATACTCCAGCATTCATCATCTGATTGTCGGAAGACTTGTTCGCGCTAATGGAGGGGGAGTGGGGGCGGATGATGTTAAGCTTGCCTTTATCTCCGTAAAGCTCGATTGACTTGGCATTGTAGGCTCGGGCGGCATCTTCGGCGGTGGCGAACATGCCGATGTGTACACTACGACGATTGACGGATATAACGGCCCGGTAGCGATTGTTCTCCTTGTAGACGCCCGTGTAACCGAGTTTGGAGCTTGACTTTCTTTTTCTGCTGGCGACTGACCGACTTCGGTACTCTAGATTAGCTAGTCGGCAATCGAGTTTATTTCCGTTGCGACTGCCAACCAAGTTGTTTTCGCCAACCCGATCATCGGCAAGATAGCGCTCTGCAATAAGTTTGTGGAGATACAGCGTTTCGGTACGATAGCCTTTGATGCCGTCCGTTCGTTTGTAAGTCTTCTGGAACACAACGCAGCCGGAGGAATGCAGCCGCAGATTGTCGAGGAATTTGATCTCCTTGAGGTGAGGATCATGGCCAAGTTCCGCGTATACTTGCTCGTCGATCAAGACCATCCGATCCGAGTTTTTTAACGTTAGCTGACGTGACATACCGATGAAGTTTTATGGCCAGTGACCATTTCACCAGTAAAGCTGGCTATCTTGGCGTGGTCTATTACTAGGATCAAATTCGTCCTTACATAAAGTTATTCCTAATCAACCTGCTGGCCGCTCATTTCCGCCTCGTGTTTGGATGGAATTAGGTTTACTTTGTATGAAATCAGGTTTAAATGTGTGATAACAAGGGTGTGGAGCAACAGGACCGAGCTTTTTTGCTT
>JBCDGT010000198.1:0-6415 GCA_038750915.1 Bacteroidota bacterium | reverse complement strand
GTTTTACAACATTTTTCGTTGCCACAGCTACGCCGTTGGCAACTTTTTGTGCGTTCGCCCTACCACGTTTCTAACCATAAGGTGCAGCTATTGGGTAGCTATTTGGCGGAAGTTGCCCCCCGGTGGAGCGCAAAGCAACTCCTTCCGTCCAACATCTGGACCAAGCTCTATCCCGACGCCCCCTACCGCGAAGCGACCTTTGCCAATTACGTTTCGGATTTATTACGGGTTACTTATACCTTTATTGGAATAGAGCGATTTCAGGCCCAGCCCGACCTCGTGTACGAACAACAAGTCGCCGGACTGCAAACCTTAGCCTTACCTAAAGCTAGTGGGCGGGTACTCAAAAAATGGCAGCAACAGCGAAAGCAAGCCTCTTACCAGGGTCCGCAGGATTTCTTGGCGGCTTCCCGTTGGGCGAATAGCGCGGACAACCTAGCCACCAGCCAGGGGCGTCATACGGACCTGGACCGTCTCCTAGAAGCCAGTCAGCAGTTGGAACACGCCCACCGCTTCCAGCAATTGATCTACTTTGCCGCGCTGCTGAGCCGCACGCAGATCATTGCCAATAGCTCGCAATTGGACCTTTTGGAGGAGCATTTGACGTATTATCGGCAACGGCCTGCGGTCTTGGCGGCACATCCCGGTATCCATATTTTTGTGGAATTGATTTTGCTCTTGCGCAGCGAAGAACAACCCGACAGTGCGCCGTTGGAACACTTGATAGCGAAACACGATCATTTGCTACCTACGGAAGAACGCCAAGCGGCTTACAGCTTATTTCTCAATTTTGCCATTCAACAGATTAACCGCGGTAATCGGGCGTATTACCAGAAACTATTCGATATTTACCGGGCATTATTGGCCCAAGAACTGCTTTTTCAGGGCAATCATTTATCCGAATGGGCCTACACCAACATCGTCACTACGGGTAGTCGATTGCAGCAATGGGAATGGACGGCCCAGTTTTTGGACGAGTACCAAACCCACCTGAAACCGGAGGTACGCTACAATGCTTACCACTACAACTTGGCCGCCCTACGCTACGAACAGCAAGACTACGACGCGGCGCTGCTCGGTCTGCAAGCCGTGGAATTCACGGACGCTTTTTATTACCAAGCGGCCAAAGTCATCCAGATCAAAATTTACTACCAAAACGGCAATGACGAGGTACTCCTTGCCCAAATTGCGGCGGCCAAGCAGTTCATCCGCCGCAATCGGCAGATTAGTACCAAGCAAAAAAATGGCTATCTGCACTTTCTACAACTGACGAAACGCTTACTGGCTTTGCGCCAAAACAAAGGCTACTGGCCCGCCGAACGTTGGATGCAAAAGCGTATGCAGTTGGAGGGCTACGTGCGGGATGCGAAGTATGCGGCGGTGCAGAAGGGGTGGGTGCAGGAGCAGTTAGCAGGATTGTCTAAATAGTTGCTTGTTATTACCTGTTCTACAACAGATCAAGTACTACTTGAAGCTTTTACTCGATCACCAGCACTCCTGTATTTGCTTTCAGTAAAGCAATAAGTGAATATTTTTTTCCAGCAACGGGGGTCACCTTTCTATCTAGTGAGTAATTTATACTTGAACGTGTAATTTGGGTTCTTCTAACGCTTTAATTGTGAAAATGTCATGGTCAATTCGAGCGCGTTGGATAGTGAACTCTTTCTAATAGCTTTCAACTTGTCTTTGTCGAGTCATCCCCATCCATATGCTTGACAATACCTAGCTTGCTATCTGTAGACAAAACGATTCCACCTTAATCAATTTAATTACAAAATACCGTGCAATATTTTTTTGAAGAATCCATCTATCTAACCCAAACGGGCAATGAACCATTCGAAATCCCCATTGGAGGTTCCATAGGTCTACTCGTACTTGGCGATGTGGGGACTATCGCTTGGCGCCAAGAATTGAGGAGGCTCAAGCAACAGATGGCGCAGCATTCTCAAGCTAACTTAGAGGATACCACAAACAGAAAGTGGACAATTAAGCAAAGTGTGCATGACACAAAATCCTAAATTTATTCTCATTGGTTGGGATGCTGCTGACTGGAAGGTGATCAACCCTATGTTGGAGCGAGGGCTACTCCCCAACGTTGAAAAAATGATGAAGGAGGGTGTTGCAGGAAATCTAGCTACCCTTGACCCGCCTTACTCCCCTATGCTCTGGACGAGTATAGCGACCGGAAAAAGACCTTACCAACACGGAATATACGGATTTCAGGAACCTTGGCATAAAGAACCAGGAATGAGGCCCGTGATGAGTACGAGTAGAACGTGTAAGGCTATCTGGAATATTCTCACTCAAGAAAAACAAAAGACGCACGTACTAGGCTGGTGGCCTTCTCACCCTGCAGAGTTGATTAATGGTACTAGTATTTCTGATTTTTTTGCTCGTCCTGTCGGTAGAAGAGACGAACCCTGGCCAGTTGCTAAAGGGAGCGTACATCCCAAGCGGATGGAGGAGCACTATGCTTGGTTACGCTTACATCCAGAGGAAATATCCACTAATATTCTTGAGTTATTCGTACCGAATTGGCAAAAAGCGGGTACGGAACAACAAAAGCGCTTGGGTGCTATTCAGCGAGAGACCGCTATGGCAGCTACTTTACATAACTGCTTTACCAATATTTTGCGCAAGCAGGAATGGGATTTTGCTGCTTTGTACTTAGCTACCATTGATCATTATTGCCACGGGTTCATGCGTTTTCATCCTCCTAAGCGAGCACACATTGCACAGAGTGATTACGATCTCTTTCACCAAGTCATTGAGGCTGGTTATCGCTATCACGATATGATGCTTGGTCGTATTCTAGACTTAGCAGGCGACGATGCCTACGTGATGCTTATTAGTGACCACGGTTTTCAGCCTGATCACCTACGACCAAGGGATATTCCTAAAGAACCTGCCGGACCCGCTTACGAACATTCCCCGCAAGGGATATTTCTGTTCAAAGGCCCTGGTATTAAAAAGGACGAACTAGTATTTGGTGCCAGTCTATTAGATATTACGCCTACTATCCTATCTTGTTTTAGCCTCCCCACTGGCGAGGATATGGACGGTAAAGTGCTCAATCAAGTCTTTGTAACGGAGCGTGAAACGACAGTAATTGCTTCCTGGGAGGAAAGAGCAGGAAATAGTGGAATGCATCCATCGGAAGCAGGCGAAGACGAGTCGGCCAACGAGCGTGCCTTACAGCAGTTGATAGACCTAGGCTATATTGAGCAGCCTGGAAAAAACGCAGACGAGAACCGTAGAAAAACGAAAGAAGAGTGTGACTTCAATTTAGCAAGAGCCTACATGGATGGCAGTAAACTCACTGAGGCCATCACACTACTTGAGCATTTATACCACAATCAGCCAGGCACCTCTAGGTATGCTTTTCATTTAGCTACCTGCTACCAAGCAGTAGGAAAACTGAAGGAATGTCGGGAGATTGTGGAGGCGATGCGAGAGCGGGAGCTGTTCAACGAAGCCACTATGGATGTAATGGAGGGTGGATTACTCTTAGGGGAACGCAGACCATTACAAGCCATCAAACTATTTAAACGGGCTGAAAACAAAGTCAACCAGTACCACGCACGACTTTACCTACAAATGGCCAGAGGCTACGCTATGCTCCACAGATGGGAAGATGCTGTTCGGGTGTTACAAAAGGACATAGCCATCGACTACGATCACGCAGCAGCACACGCTTTGCTCGGTCAGGTATACCTAAACGACAAACGCTATGAGCAAGCCGTAGATAGCTACCTAAAGGCCATCGGCTTACAGTACGACAATCCAGATGCCCACTATGGTTTGGGGATGGCACTGAAGAAGCTAGGAGAAATGGACAAAGCAGCCGAAGCCTTCGAACTGGTGCTCGCCATGAGCCCAAAAGGAAATGTCGCCCGCCAACAACTGGTGGAGTTATATACACTACACCTAGCGCAACCCGAAAAAGCAGCGGAACACGCCGCCAAGTTTGAACAAACGCTGGGTGGTACGATCAACGTAGTAAGCGGATTACCACGCAGTGGCACCTCTATGTTGATGCAAATGCTACAGGCGGGGGGACTGGAAATATTTACGGATCAGGAGCGCACTGCCGATGAAAACAACCCTGAAGGATATTACGAGCACGAGGCCGTCAAAAACCTGGTAAGAAATAAAAAATGGCTACCGCAAGCCGAGGGAAAAGTGGTAAAAGTCATAGCTAATCTTCTTCCTCATCTCCCCCCCAGGTTCAAATATAAGATCGTTTTTATTGAACGGGACTTGCGTGAAATTATGGCTAGCCAAGATAAAATGCTGGATCGACTAGGCAAGAAGACCAGTGGAAAACTATATCCAGTAGACCTGCTAGATGCTTTCGACCTACAAGTCAAAAAGGCTAAAGCTTGGGCTACCCGCCAAGCCAACGTCGAGGTTTTGTACGTAAGCCACGCTGAGATACTCGCTAACCCCTTTGTAACCGCCATGCAAATCCACGCGTTTTTTGATCACCAACTGCTACCAGAGCTAATGGCGCAAGTACCCGATCAAAAGCTGTACAGAGAAAAAAAATAGCCATCCACATACCTACCAACCTAAATCATCTTGTTCATGCAAAATTTTAATCTTCCTTCAATACAAGTACGTTTTTTATTACTTGTGCTGTCCATTTTGAGTGGACAACTGCTTTTCGCACAAAACGACTATTGTACTTTTGGTGCTCAATTTTCGGCGCTAAATGGATCTAGAACAACTGGCATAAGTTCTTCGGTAGCTGACATAGCTCAGGTAATGGAAAACAAAAACTGTACTGGAGCAATCTTGTACATTACCGTACCGGGATTAACCGGTGCCGACAAAATCAGCATCCACCAAGGAGATTCACCGACTAACCCAGTCCTGTACGAAGCCGCTAATCCTACTTTTATCCGGCTGCCGAGAAGAGAAGCATTATTTCACACGCTAGCGGTACCCTTAAAAATTAACGGCAAGTTCACCATCCGAGTAGAGGGCATGCGAGGGCAGGTAAGAATACGTAAATTCAGGCAGTACTCAGCCAGAATGGGCTTTCATTATTTCCTTAACGGGAAATGGGAACGCGATGGTAATGGCTTCATCCAAGCAGCAGTTTTCGCCTCAAAAAACAGGACCATCAGTTCCGTAAAGTCGGGTAGCTGGACCGACCCAAGTGTCTGGGATTGCAACTGCGTACCCAGTAGTGGGCACGATATAGTTATAAAAACGGGTCACCAGGTAGTATTCAGAAACCCTGCAGCTAACTTGGCCCTGGAGAGTAATCAGTTTGTGAACGTAGAAGCTGGCGGAGGGCTTACGATAGCGAGCGCGGGTCATCACGATCTTCAGGGTATTTTAGACATCGTAGGAGAACTGAACATTCGGGAGCATGCTACGGTCGAAATCAATGGTAGTCTTGTTTTACAATCCACTGGTTCACTGACGAACCAGGGAACCCTGAGCTTACCAGCGGGTAAGTCGATCAGCGGTGGACAACTCGTGAAAAACACCGGTACGCTTACCTTGAGCCCAAGTGCTGCTGGCCCGCAAATCAGTGGCGCAGCTACCTTTGAAGCTGGTGGAATGCTACAAACAATCGGCAGCAGTCGTCCCCCCAATGGACAAACCTGGCCGATGATTACGGCGACGACCATTACCGGTACCTTTGCTAATACCGATATGGCCTGCATGGATGTAGCTATGACTAACGGTATAGCCGTACAGGGCAATACCAGCAAAACCAGCTATCGCGATAACGATGGCGATGGGTTTGGCGATCCAGCTATTACCAGTACTACCTGTCCTCCTCCGGCGGGTTACGTGAATAACGACAGTGATTGTGATGACACCAATGCGTCCATAACCACCGGTGCCACCTGGTACGCAGACACCGACGGCGATGGGTTTGGCGATCCAGCTACTACTACAAATAGCTGTACACAACCCAATGGATACGTGGCTAATAGTGACGATCATCTCCCCAATAACGGAGCCGCCTATCCGGGTGCGCCCGAAGTAGCGGGCAACGGCATCGATGAAAATGGAAATGGTACGGTAGATGAACGCATCCTGTTCGTAGACGCAAGTGCAAGCGGAGCAGGCACCGGGGCCTCGGCCTCAGATGCCATTACCAACCTGCAAGATGCCATTACCAATGCGGCGGCTACCGTCAGCGCACATCCTGGTGGGGTAGAACTATGGGTAGTAGGTGGCACCTATACCCCGCCTAGTACTGCTGGCTTTACCCTCGAAAATAACGTACGCATTTATGGTGGGTTCAGCGGAATTGAAACACAGCGTACCCAGCGTAACCTAGCAGCCAACCCGACAACGCTGAGTGGTTCTGCTACCAACGCTATTCACGTCATCAATGGCAATGGATTGGATGAATCGGCGGTATTAGATGGTTTTATTATTGAAGGAG
>JBCDGT010000197.1:0-6446 GCA_038750915.1 Bacteroidota bacterium | reverse complement strand
GATTCCGGCGGCGGCGCAGGATATCCATCGCCAATTCTAGGCCCGCAACGGTATTGGTGTGGTAAGGGCCAACTTGTAGGTAGGGCAGGTCTTTGATTTCTACCGGCCAGGCGTCATTCCCGAAAACGATGATATCCAGCGTATCCTTAGGAAAACGAGTAGTGATGTACTCACTCAGCGCCATGGCCACCTTTTTGGCTGGCGTAATCCGGTCTTCACCGTAAAGAATCATAGAGTGGCTGATATCGATCATCAGTACCGTACTCATCTGGGCCTGGTAGTGGGTCTCGTACACCTCCAGATCGTCGTGGGTTAGGGTAAAACCATCGATACCGTGATTGATCTGGGCGTTACGCAGTGATTCAGAGACGGCCAATTTATCCAGGGAATCTCCAAATTCAAAGGGGCGGCGTTCGCTAGTCCGCTCGTCTCCACGACCGCTATAACGGGTGCTGTGGTTGCCGCGCTTAGCTTTTTTGATGTCGCCGAAGATATCCTTCAGGGCTTTTTGCCGGAGCTCGCCCTCCATTTTGGCGGTAGGTACGTAGGGCGGGTTTCCAGGTCCATCACCTGGCTTGATGAAGTTTTTATCGATCAATTCCTGGATAAAATCCGCCATGGAATAGTCGTCGTTGGTCAGTTCGTACTGACGGTCTAACTGGGTCAGCCACTGGAGAGCTTCCCCGACGTTACCTGACGTATGGGTAAGGAGTTCCTGGAAAAGTTTCAGGAGTTTTTCGAAGTCGGTTTCCTCTCCTTCTCCGGGTAGATAATGCTTGAAGCGCCAGCCGATCATGTAATTTGGGTCTTGTGTAAAGAGAACAGTTGGCGGGTAGGATAGTTTTTAGGAAAATGCTTCACAAGATAAATCAACATCATCCTCCCCAGCGGGTTATCTTGCAACACAAGCAGCTAACATGCGTCGACTATTTACTCTTGGCTTATTCTTTTTTTGTTCTTTCGTCCTCCTAGCCCAAGGACTTCGCCCTTACAACCCGAGTACTGCCACTAACGCGGGCTTGATTTCCTTCGGGGCTACGGTTACCGTTGGCTCAATAATCCTAGACAGTAAGGTCAAGCCTCTTACCGAAGCAGATATTCAGAACCTAGATTTTAGTAAAATCCCCCCAATAGACCGCTACTCTACGCGTCACCTTTCCTTCAAAAGCGACGAATTCACCGATAAGCTGCTACTCACCAGCTTTGCCAGTCCGTTCTTTTTAATGTTGGACCGTACGGGGCGAGATAACTTCAACGATATGGCCCTCATTGTTTTTGAAGGAGCACTAATAAACTCTGCGCTCATCAACCTCAGTAAGGTATCTTTCAAAAGAGCTCGGCCCTACAACTATAATCCTGATGCACCACTCGACCTGAAAATGGGCAAATCCAGCCGCTATTCATTCTACAGTGGTCACGTAGCAACCTCTGCTTACTTCAGCTTCACTACCGCCCAACTCTACAGCGATTTGCACCCCGACAGCAAGGCCAAACCCTTCGTCTGGGCCGCTGCCGCACTCATTCCAGCGACCGTCGCCTATGGCAGAATGCGGGCTGGCAGGCACTTCTTTACTGATGTATTGGTTGGCTTCGCCGCCGGCACCGCTATCGCGCTGACCGTACCGGCCTTGCATCGGGCGGGGAGGGAGTAGTTGGTGCTTTTGGTCTTTTAGTCTTTTGAGCAAAACGGCAGATTACAGCGGTTAAAGTCCTTATGTCTTTCCAAAATATGGTGACGAGCTCTAAGCCTCACGAACGGTCTGCGAGTTCTAACGGACCAAAATACCAATATTACCAAAAGACCAGCTGCTCTTCTGTTAAAACAAAGTTACACCCCTGCCTCCAGGCAAATTTTTTCTCTGACAAGTGGTTATTTACCGCAATGAGTCACCGCAACACGAAAATTGGCTGGCGCAGCGCCGCAGCTTTGGTGCTAGCGAACATGATTGGTACGGGCGCCTTCACTACCCTCGGGCTACAACTTGACTGGATTTCGAGTGGGCCAGTGTTGTTGTTACTCTGGGGAATCGGCGGTTTGGTGGCCTGGTGTGGGGCGGTTAGTTACGCGGAACTGGGCACCCGGCTTCCAAAGTCTGGTGGAGAGGCGCACTTCTTGAGCGAGATGTTCCACCCGCTGCTGGGCTTCCTCAGTGGTTGGGTCAGCCTCACGGTTGGTTTTGCTGCTGCGGTCGCCCTTTCGGCAATGGCCGTGGGGCAGTACCTGGCCGCCTGGACCGGGTGGCCACCATTGTGTACTGCGGCGGGTAGTATTCTGCTACTGTCGCTGGCGCACAGTTTCGGTACCCGGCAATCGAGTCGGTTGCAGAATAGTTTGACGGCACTCAAGCTATTAGTTGTACTAGCCCTGGGGGTGGCTGGTGCCTGCCTACCGGCACCGGAGGCAGCTGCAGTAGATTGGTCTTTCGGTGGCTGGGAGAGCGTATGGTCGCCCGGAGCGGCGGTAGCCATGATTAGTGTGTTCTATGCCTTCTCAGGTTGGAATGCAGCCGCTTATATCGTAGAGGAAATCAAGGAACCTCGAAAAAATTTACCGCGTGCTTTGGTGGTTGGCACCCTGGTTGTAAGTGGATTATTCCTACTGCTACAGTATGGTTTTTTAAGGCAAGCAGGCAGTGCCGCCTTACGGGGGCAAATTGACGTGGCTCAGATTGCTGCCGACGCCATGTTCGGACCCGAGGTCGGGGGCTGGATCAGCATTTTGATTGGCGTCCTACTGCTAACCGGTATCTCAGCGATGATTTGGGTGGGGCCGAGGGTCGTCCGTGCCATGGGCGATGCCCACCGGTTATGGCGCACTTTTGGAGAGTTGAGTACAAACGGACTACCCCTGCGTGCTACTTGGCTGCAGGGCGGCATTAGTCTTTTTTTAGTCTTTACTTCTAGCTTTGAGCGGGTACTCTTGTACAGCGGCTTCGTTCTCCAACTGTTTACCTTCCTTGCCGTGATCGGTTTACTGCACCTGCGTACGCGCCAAAAGAAAAGTGTCGGCTACGCCTCCCCCCTTTTTCCTCTTCCTCAGTTAATTTTCCTAGGATTCAGTGCTTGGTCATTAGCCTATTTACTCATCAATCAGCCCATTGAAAGTTTGTTGGGCTTGCTTAACGTGGTGGCGGGTCTTGCGGCCTATTATTTTGATGTTCGTGCTCCCAAAGAGGTGCGGGCGCGCACGCCGGTGCAGAAGAAGGGATAAAAGAGCCAGGAAGCCCACAAACTTATTTCCCGCCCACTACGTTCTAAGCCGATGATAAGCGCTTACTTTGCGCTCGCCCCCGACTACACTCCATGATTCTCAGTAATTTCTTCTATCATTTCGGCCGGTACGTGCTTTTGCTCTGGTCCGCTGTGGCTAAGCCGGAACGCTTCTCGATGTATTACAAAGAGACCGTCCGCCAGATGGATGCCATCGGCGTCGGCTCGGTATTCATCGTGTTGCTTATCTCCGTTTTTATCGGGATGGTAACCGCCGTACAGTTTGCCGACCAGTTGGGCGACAGCTTCATTCCTACCTATTACATCGGCTACATTGTTCGCGACATCACCATCATCGAGATGGCCCCCACCATTACTTGCCTAGTACTAGCGGGGAAGGTGGGCTCCAACCTAGCCGCCGAAATTGGGGGGATGCGCCAGAAAGAACACATCGACGCCATGGAAATTATGGGCGTCAATACCGCTGCTTACCTAATCATGCCAAAGCTAGTAGCCGCCGTGTTGGTCATTCCGCTCTTGGTAGCAATATCTGCCTTCGTTAGTATCATCGGTGGCTACATCGCCACGGTTTTACCCGGGGCCCTTTCGCATACGGAGTACGTACTAGGGCTGCGATCCTTCTTCGTTTCCCGCTACGTTTTCATGATGTTCGTCAAGGCCGCCGTTTTCGCCCTTCTCCTGACGAGTATCAGCTGCTACCTGGGCTATTACGTGAAGGGAGGCAGCATTGAGCTTGGCCAGGCTAGCACCAATGCAGTGGTGGTTTCCAACGTGTTGATTTTGCTCTTCGATTTCCTCATCGCTCTCCTTCTGACCTAAGCCGCCACCGCAATGATTCGTACGGAAAACATCCACAAATCTTTCGGTGAGAACCACGTCCTCAAGGGCATCGACACCGAGTTCTATACAGGTAAACCCAACCTGATCATCGGCTCCTCCGGTGCCGGCAAAACGGTATTGCTCAAGCTACTCATTGGTCTTTTCGAACCTACCGAAGGCGCCGTTTACTACGGTGACACTAATTTATTCGATCTGGACGCCCGTGCCCTGCGCGCCATCCGCATGGAAGTCGGCATGCTATTCCAGGGAAATGCCCTCTTCGACTCTATGACCGTTGAAGAGAACATCCGCTTCCCCATGGATATGTTTACCAAAAGGTCCATAAAAGACAAAAACACTCGGGTAGATGAATGCCTCGAGATGGTCAATATGGAAGGCATCAACAAACGGTTCCCCAGTGAAATTTCCGGTGGAATGCAAAAAAGGGTAGGTATCGCCCGGGCCATGGTCCTAGAGCCCAAATACCTTTTCTGTGACGAGCCTAACTCCGGCCTAGATCCCCAAACGTCCATCCTAATCGACGAATTGATCTGCGACCTCACCAACCGCAATAACATAACCACCGTCATCAATACACACGATATGAATTCCGTGATGGGGATCGGGGATAACATTCTCCTGCTAAAGCACGGTAAGGTGGCCTGGCGCGGAGATAAAAGCCAAGTCCTCGAAAGTGATAACCAAGTGCTGGAAGACTTCATTTTTGCTAGCCCCTTCCTGCGCCGCTTGCGGGCGGATGCCCTTAAGCAACGGCACGGAACCGACTAGATCAGCGTAGGGTATTATGTAGAAGCAGTAGTTCCGTCCCGGAAGAGCGCCAATAGGTAGCGATTTCTTGATATTGTCTGCCCGGTGGTAGCAAAAAAGAACCTAGCGCCAAGTCCATATCTCCATCGGCATCGAAATCTCCTTTTTCCATTACCAGCCAACGTCCATCTTTAGCTGCGGGAGCAGTATGGAGGGAAAACTGAAAGTTGCTTGCATCCGTGTTTTCCAAATAAACGAACCCGGCATTTGGCTCGTTCTCCCAGTCTGCGAAATAAGCGGTAGTGGCAAAGTCTACATCACCATCTTGATCGAAGTCATGGGCTACCACTCGCGTACAACCATAAATAGGGACAAAAGCTTGTTGGGTAAACTGACCGTCTTGCTCATTAATGAAAATTCGCAAACCGTGGTATGGTTTCAGGAAATTAGAATAATCCGCATTATCTCCATTGACTAGTACGAAGTCTAGGTCTCCATCTCCTTCGTAATCGATAAGTTCGAACCAACTAGTACCGTAAACGGGCGGCAATTTAACCACTTGGCGCACCCTAAATTCCAAGTATGCTTCTTGATATAAAATATATACTCCCTCGTTACCTTGAGCCGCAAGAACAACAATGTCTTCGAGGCCATTACCGTCCATATCCGCCAACTGAGTGCGGATGGTTCCGGGGACATCCAGTAAAGTTTTTTTGGTAAAACGACCACTACTTTCTTCCTTTACCAGGGTTAATTGTCCCCTCATATTGCCGTACTCACAAATAACAATTTCTGGTAGCTTGTTATCATCCCAATCCGTGACTTGAACATCAACAACTCGTTTCAAACCAGAGGTTATAGTATCGTGGTCTCCGCTAGGGCTAAAGCGATGTAGCACGCCAAAGTTCGTATCGCTTGGTCTAAACTCCCCGACTTCCGTAACGTAAAGGTGGCCATTCATGCGCCGCATCTGACTGATCGGATACTGAAGGTGTTTGCCCAAAACCTCACTTAAAGAGTCTTCTTTAAAGCTAAAGTTTTTCCCTCGAAAAGTACCAATTTGCAAGCGTTTACTTAGCGGATCCCAGTTGAGTGAGGTTAGCGCACTTTCGTTAGTATCAACTTGCTTAATCGCAGAGGTAGTAAACTGTGTCAACGGCTTATTTCTTCCTTTCCTTGATGTATCCAAAGCAATTCCTTGTGGTGCTAAGCCAATGATATAATCTTTTAAGGCTCGCCACTCTGCCGTGTCTAGCAGTGGTTGCCCTGGGAATACACCACTTAAAAGAAGACGAGATTGCTCTTCGAAGCCAAGATTCAGTTCACTTAATCCCATTCCTAAATGAGCCCCCATACGCGGTAAAACTGCCTTACCCCAATGATCCTTTGGGATGAACTTCGGGTCAGGATTCACGTGGCAATTAGTGCAATATGCCGTAAAATTTTCTGCTGGCGTGAGGGCCGTTTTTTCCTCCTTACAAGCACTGTTTACGAGTAGCAATAAGAAGTAGAATACTAGCAATGGCATTTGCTTTATGCTAATGAATGGAAAAGTGCGGCAACATACTATTGGGGGCACATCGAGGGCTTTTAGGTATCGGAAGTTCCTTCTCCGTCGTCAGTTAAGG
>JBCDGT010000196.1:0-6461 GCA_038750915.1 Bacteroidota bacterium | reverse complement strand
CGAAACTTTACGCAGCGGGAGAGAGAACATCGGCAAGGTGGGTAGAATGACGTTGTAGCGCTTACGAAAATAAGTGATCTGTTCGCCAAAGTTGCTTAAGCCACCGAAAAGGCCGTGCAACAGCATCAGTGGTTCGCCCGGGCCACCCGTTTCCAGGTATTCAAACTTACCTTCTTGCTTCATCTGTAATGCCATGGACGCAATTGAATGATCTGTTGGGCAAATTAAAGAAAATTTGGACGGCTGGGGTTGCATTATTAATGTAGAATGTCGCCGCGATGTTCTCGAATTACGCCCCAACCAGCTCTTCTTCTACGAAATACATGTCGATAAGCCCCTTATTTTTAGCTTCTACCTTACCTCGGTAAGTACAGCGAAAACGGTATTTGATGAGGTGGTAAGTAGTTTCGGAGAGATTTACTTTACCGGGCTCACTCTGGCTTTCAACCCGGCTGGCTACGTTGACGGTATCTCCCCAAATGTCATAGGCGAACTTTTTTGCCCCGACCACTCCGGCTACTACCGGGCCAGTGTGTAGGCCGATTCTGCCTGTGAAGTAGGGTAGTCCGAGGCTGCCGCGCTTATCTCCTTCGTCGTGGAGGAATTGTTGCATTTCTAAGGCCGCTCTGACGATGTCATTTGGCACCGATTTACGACTGGAAAGCCCACTGGCGACCATATAAGCATCGCCAATCGTTTTTATTTTTTCCACACCAGGGTATCGATCGACGATCGCGTCGAATGCCTTAAAACATACGTCCAGTTCCTGCACCAGCGCTTCGGCACCCAAGCGCTCGGCCGTTTTAGTAAAATTGACGAAATCACAAAACAAAACCGTTGCCTCCGGAAACTGTCGAGCCCTGGCTTTGCCAGTACTTTTGAGTTCCTTGGCAATTTCTGCGGGCAGAATATTCTCCAGCAGGTCATCGGATTGCTGTCGTGCGGATTCCAGGGCGGTATTGGCCTCCGATAATTTCTTTGCTGAGCGCTGCTTCACTCGGAAGCGGGAGAAGAAAGTTAGGGCGAGTAGCATCAGACCTCCCCCAGCTACCAGCGCCAGATTTCGCTGAGTGGCTTGGCGCTCCACTTCCATTTCAGCCATTTGCCGACTCAATTCCTCCTGGGCCAGCTGCTCCCTTGCTTCCGTGGCGGCTGCCCTTTGTTCTAGGGCTTCGCGGCTTAGGTTTTTAATTTCCTTCCGGGTTTCCGCCACTCGGCGTTCTACCTCTTGTTTTTGTTGTTGGGTTTCGTTCAACTCCAGACTGGTAGCGGCCAACTCTTCCGAACTGGCGGCTAGTTGTTGGTCTTTGATCCGCTTTTCTCGCTCCAGTTGGGCGTTGGTACCCTGTAATTGGGTGTTCGTCCCTTCCAGTCGGTTTTTCTCGTATTGGAGCCTTGTCAGTTCACCACTCAGTTCCTGGGTCTCTTTTTCTACTTCCTGGCGGCGCTTCCTCAGGGCTACTTGTTCGCGTTCCAGTTTCGCCCGCAGCTGGTCGATGTTGTTGTCCCGCCCGTTTTTAGTGAAGTAATCTAGGGCAATTTGATTAATCCGGGTGGCTTCCCGGTAATTTTGGCTTTTGGCGGCCAGCCGGGTTCGTTCGGCCGTGGCTTGTAGGATCAGGTCGGCTGCTCCGGCACGCATCCCGTAGTCTACGGCCTCGGCCATGAATTTATCCGTGTTGCGTTCATCACGCGTATTGCGGTAGGCAAGTGCCAGGGTGTAGGCTGCGGGGCCGATAAGCTTGTTGTCGCGCAGGCGCTTAGCCGTGCTGTACAACTGCTTGCTGAAATTGACGGCCAGTTCCCGGTCGCTTCTCCTGCCGGATTCTAGTAAAACACCCGTTAATTCATAAAGTATCCCGTAGCGTTCCGCATCCGAGGACGCCTCATCCAAAGACTCAATCAATTCTTGACTGCTTTGGGCGCGGACGCAGGTGCAGGCCAAAAGGATTAAGGAGCAAAGAATCAAACGCATGGGGCGAAGATAGATAAATGCCGCTTATGCCCGTTACGGGCTGGAGATTGCCATTCTATCTTCGAGGGTGAGGTACGAAAAGCTGGAGAAGCGGTACTTAAGCTTAGGGTAGCCTGGTAGTGTACCCAAGCCACCAACCAGCCCATAACTAAACAGGCTATAGGCTACAGGCTAATCTTTATCTTTACGATCATGCCAACGCACCGAATTTTTTATGATTCTTATCCAAGCGAGCAAGCACTTGATGCTGAAGATCAGGAGCTGTTGGCCGCCGCCACAGCGGCGCTTCCGTACAGCTACTCTCCTTACTCTAATTTCAAGGTAGCTGCCGCAGCTCGTCTTGCGGATGGCACGGTCGTAACCGGCTGGAACACGGAAAACGCAGCTTACCCCATGTGCGTTTGCGCCGAACCCGCTACGCTAGCCGCTGCCGCTAGCCAACGTCCGGGGATGCCGGTAGTCGCTATGGCCATTACCGTAAAGTCCGGCGGCCAGCCCTTAGATCAACCCGCCAGCCCCTGTGGTTCTTGCCGGCAGCAGCTACACGAACACGAAACCCGATTTGACCAAAAAATACGCCTTATCCTTCGTGGAGAAACGGGACCAGTCTTCGTCTTTGCCTCCGCCGGAGACCTTTTACCCTTCGGGTTTTCTGGAGAATTATTATAGGGAGCGGCGGCTTCCAGATTAATCTAAAAAAGGGTACAAAGGAGTGGTGACCTCCAGGCCGCCACTCCTTTTGCGATAGCTGTACTATCTATTTCGCAAAGTGTGCCGTAATCTTCTCGGCCAATTCAGTGCCAATATTGTACTGGGCTTCTCCCGTAGCCGCGCCGATGTGGGGCGTAACGCTGATGCCGGGATTTTCCAAAAGGTCCCGCCGTGGGTTCGGCTCTCCGACGAAGACGTCCAGCGCGGCACCGCGTACCTTCCCAGATTCTAAGGCGGCAATGAGTGCGTCCTCGTTGATGACACCGCCACGGCTAGTATTGGCCAAGATGACCCCATCCTTCATTTTCGCTAGTTCCGCCTCCCCGATCAGGTTGCCACCAGGAACGTGAACAGTAATATAATCTGCTTCAGCTAGCATTTTGTCCATTGGCACCGTGGGAATGTGCAAGCTGACCGTCTGCCCGCCCATGAAGCTCAATTCAATGTCTTCGCTCTCTTTGATCAGGTCGACTGGGAGCACGGTCATGCCAAGTCCCAAACCGATACGAGCGGCTTCCACGCCAATACGGCCGAAACCGAGGATGCCGAGGGTTTTACCCCGTAATTCTTGTCCACCAGCGTAGGCTTTCTTTAATTTTTTGAACTCGCTATCAGCAGCACGTAGTTCGAAATTAGACCGGTGTACCCCCCGGCTAATACTGAAGAAGTGGGCGAATACGAGTTCTGCGACACTAGCACTAGAGGCTGCGGGGGTATTGTAAGTTGGGATGCCCTTACTGGCGGCGTACTCGTGGTCGATGTTGTCGATGCCGACGCCACCACGGCAAATGGCTTTAAGATTGGGGCTGGCGTCAATCAGGTCTTTACGTACCTTGGTGGCACTACGAACACAGATCACGTCAAAGTCATTGAGCTTGGTCATTAACTCGTCCTGCGGAATGTGCTCGGTTACTACTTCGAAACCTGCAGCTTCCAGGTCGGCTTTTCCGTTAGCGGCGATGCCATCGTTGGCGAGAATGCGAATCATCTGTTGGGAGTATTTCGGGGTTAGGCCGCAAAGAAACGGAAAAACCCTTGGTGTGTCTTTAATTACTGTCGTTCGTCGAAAGAAAAGAATGCTTCGTATAAACGACCGCCAAAACGGCTTTGCTCAGCATCTTTTACGGTATTTTAGGGGCTAAATACGCCCTTTAGCACACATTCTGGTCGATAAATAGCAGGTTTAGTGTGTGCTGATACCCTGAATGATTGCCATTTTCACTACTAATTTTACCCCATGGTTATTGATATTATCTGCCTGGTTTTTCTAGCGTATGGCTTCTGGATCGGCTACTCGAAGGGCATTATTGCCACCGTCCTGACCCTGGCCAGTTACGTCATCGGTGTACTTGCTATGATGAAATTTGGCCCCATCATGGGCGATGTTGTCCAGGGTATAATCCCTCAGGCTGGCCATGCTTTGTCCTTCCTGGCTGGAGCCATCCTGGTGTTTATTATGACTCTGGTGCTCTTCAAGCTATTGTCGCGGGGCCTTACTGGGTTCCTAGAGAGCGTAAACATCAACTTCATCAACCAAATTCTTGGTGGGGTACTCTCTGGCCTGTTTTTTACCTTCATTTTTTCCGGCCTAGTTTACTTCGGCGATCAGAGTAAGATCATCACCGAAGAGGCCCGCGAGAGCAGCATTACCTACCCCGTACTCAACAAGATGCCCGACTTCGTCATCGAACGTGGCAAGTCCCTCTACCCCATTTTCCGTGATTTCTACGACCGTGCCAACGATGCCCTCACCAACCTGAGGGACAACGTAGACAAGGACGAAGATGATCACATCTTTGATTTGCAGGAGTAAAGGAGTGTGGACCTACCGGTCCAATTTTGAGTCTTGTAGTCTGGTAGTATACTTCTAAATTAGACTTGCCAATACAAGTAGACCCACTCTCTGCGAACTACGTGGGGAAAATGAACTGCAAGCCATCGTGGTTTATGTAATTTTCTTCTACCGCGCATCTACCGGGTAAACACCTAGTATGCGTTACTTTACCATAATCATATTTTGCCTGTTTACGGCATCTTTATTATCTCAAACCAGAGTTTCTGGCATCGTTCTGGATGAGTTCGGAGAGCCACTTCCCTTCGCTACTATTGCAGCTAGTGGTACTACTACAGGAGCTACGGCTGATGAAGATGGCTACTACACCTTAGATGTCCCGTCTGACGTAGACGAGCTGGTCTTTTCTTACGTTGGCTACTCTGTAACCACCAGACCTTTGCTGGAAATTGAGGAAGGTTGGTTAGCGGTAGAGCTTAGTGGGGGTACTACCCTACAAGAGATAGTAGTTATTGGATATCCCGCCATATGTTGCCAGATAGTAAGCTGTTGTAGTTGCGTTACATTAATTGCGGATTGCTTTGGGAGCCCAAAAAAGGAAATTTCACAACAACCGCAAATAGATCCCTTTGCCACATCCATTTCTACGATCAACGTATTCCCTAATCCCTTTATCAGCGAACTTCACTTAGAACTAACGGCCCAGCAAGTCAATACCTTGGCCGCTCAATTGTACGATATCAACGCTCGCCTAGTTACCAACTGGCCCTCGCTACCGGTTGCGAAAGGAACATCAGTCACCACACTACGAATTATGGATAAGCGATTAGTCCCCGGTCATTACCTCCTTCGGTTGGTGGATAAGGCCGGGAATTCCCGTAGCATCAAAGTGATAAACGCTACTTCCGTGAGCCAATAAGCACACTTTCGCGAAACTATTTTCCCTCCAGGGCTTGTTCACCTCAAACGGGCGCATTACTTTTGCATCCGCTTAGCGCAATACCCGCCAGCACATCATCGGCCCAGGTGGTGGAATTGGTAGACACGCCAGCTTGAGGGGCTGGTGTCCATTACGGACGTGCAGGTTCGACTCCTGTCCTGGGCACATTGCTTAAAAGCTTCACGACGATTTCGACGTGGAGCTTTTTTTGTGGACTTGGTCATAAAGCTTACCCTTACCTCCCGAAACTTGTCAGTACTTTTCTCCGTACCTTGGCCCAAGAAGCAACTACTACCACCACACGACCTCCCATGATCAATTCCCTGTTGCAAAACGCCGGTGTGAGCGGCAAGAAACTACTAGCCGTACTGATCGACCCGGATAAAGCCCGGCGCGCCAACTTGCAGCAATTGGCAGATTTTGCCAATGCTGGCTACATCGACTGTTTCCTGTGGGGAGGAAGCTTGGTCAATGCGCCACAGGCGGAATATTACCTGAAGCTGCTCAAATCAAATTTATCAAGCACGCCTGTCATCCTGTTCCCGGGCTCTACTTATCAGCTAGACGCCCAGGCCGATGGCTTATTGTTGTTGTCATTGCTCTCAGGGCGGAACCCCGATTTACTTATTGGTCGTCACGTCCAGGTAGCCGGCCGCATCAAACAGATGGGCCTAGTCGCTGTGCCAACTGGGTATTTACTGATCGACGGTGGCAAGCCTACCTCCGTCTCTTACATGAGTAACACCACGCCTATTCCAGCTGATAAGCCACCTATTGCAGCGGCGACCGCCTTGGCGGGCGAACAACTGGGAATGAAAATCATTTACCTTGATGCCGGTAGCGGAGCCCAAAACCCGATTTCTCAGGAAATTATTAGAGCAGTTCGCGCAGAGATAGAACTACCCATTGTGGTTGGAGGGGGTATTCGTACTCCCGAACGCGCTGCCCAGGCACTAGAAGCAGGTGCGGATATGATCCGGATCAAACGACAGATCGAGCGCCGTGCACAGCGCTGCAAGCGCGGTGGGCGGATCGGCCAGGAT
>JBCDGT010000195.1:0-6472 GCA_038750915.1 Bacteroidota bacterium | reverse complement strand
TAAATTAGGATTGTACGAAACTTAATCAAAAGCTTTCATTCTGAGTTGTTTACTCATCCATCAGGTCGTTTTGTATGATGGAATCGGCTGATACGTTCTGCAAAATCTACGATGAGTTCATCCAGAAGTCGCAGCTTGGCCACTTGATGTCCCTTAATCTGGTTGCGATCTTGGTAGACTAGTAGCAAAATAGCTGCAATCATTGCGGCATACATTTGCACTTGGATACCATTCTGACTGCGGTTGATCAATTTGGTGAAGCTCAAGTTCTGCTTAAGGAAGCGAAAAAACACTTCGATATCCCATCGCTTGCGATAAATACGAGCAATTTGCATCGCTGAGAGGTCCCAGATATTGGTAATAAAAACCAGTGTCTTGCCTTTATTTTTACCATCCAATACAACTACTTCAATTAAGCGAAAATCATGTTCGATTAATTGATTTCCCGTTGCATATAACCGCACTCGTTCATCCCTGACAAATGATAAGCCGTCAGACGTTCTCCCTTGAATTTGCCGGTGGGTCTCGATGCTTTCGGCTCGGTAGTTTGATTTGAGCCGGCTGACGAAATGAATATCCTCTTCGTCAAAACCTACGAATGTTTGCCGATCTGAAAGGCCGCTGTCGAAAACGATGATGTCTTCAGCTTGAAGCTCAGCGCTTTTAATCGCTTGACGAAGAGCGGTTTGTTCACTTAAATGCTTCTGTTCAGTAAATAACTTGATGCTTTTAGGAAGGCGTCCGTGTAGTTCTAAAGTAAACTTGAGCTGATGCTTACGATGAGCTTGCTTTGGCTTGCGTCCTACGACCATACCCATGTCAAACAACGCACTGGAAACCGAGACCATCGTAGAATCAAACCTTTTGATCCGCCGGCCTAACTGTGATTTTTCTAGTAAGACCGCATATTTTTTATACAACCAGTTGAATACCTGCTCGAAATACTCAGGCTTAATGGTATTTAGACGACTAGCTATAGAAGAGTGAGCGGTCTGGTGATCTCCCTTACCACTCACGGTTTTGAAAAAGTCGGAGTTATAGAATTCAGCCAACAAATGGGTGCTAAGATCACTTCCTCGAAGCATATTGAGTAGCAGCAGTTGGAGGATCAAACTGCCGCGCAAGCGACTGACATTTTTATCTACGTCCGTCTGCGAACCAATGGCAGACAAAAGCTCTACGGGGAAGACTTTTAGCAAGCTGGCTGCATCAAGCCGCTTTACTCTTTTCTTACGCTTACGTCCTTTACGCCTTTCTAAGCTGATTGCCATGGGCTTAAGTTAAGTTTCGTACACTCCTAATTTAGCATTTAAAATTTGCCAGTGGTACGGAATGCTTGCAGAATTAAATTCCACCTGACAATTATAAATTCTACATTTCCTAGCACCTGCGGTTGCGCCCAAAGCAGGTTTAATTGCCACCTTCAATTAGAGTGGACACCACATTGCCGCCGAAACCGGTAGCATTAATCAAAACGGACTGTATTGGACCGTCAGCGGGCAAATAGGCCAAATCAGTAGCAGAACCATGTACCAATATTTGTAAGCCAAGATCGATACCCAGCGGGCCGGAAGCACCAAAGGTGTGGCCTGTGGCCCATTTGCCAGAAGTAATGGCGCGGCCGCGGGTGCCGGGCACGGATTGAAGTGCCAGGTGTTCGGCCGCATCACCTCTTAGGGTTCCGGGGGCATGAGCAATGACCAAATCTGGTGATATTCCTGCTTGGTCGATGGCTTGTTGCATGGTGCTGCGCAGCCCTTCTCCCGTGGGAGATATACCGGTAGGTGTTGGGCTATTCTCCTGAGCGAAGGCCAGTCCGCTGATGCGAGGGGCCTCCACTTTTGGTGACAAGGAAAGGGCCAGAAAAGCCGCTCCTTCGCCCACCACCATTCCTGAGGGCGGCTCGGCCAGCGGCCGGCAGGCGTGCTGCCCCGCAGCGGGTATGGACGCATAAATGCGCAGCGCTTCCATTTGCCGGAGGGTGAAGGCCGTGAGGGGGGCCTCCGCCCCACCTACGAGCACCCGTTCCACCATGCCGGACTGAAGCAAGGCCACCCCGTGGAGTAGTGCGTGCATACCAGAAGAGCAGGTAACACTCATGCCCGAAGCGAGGGAAGTAACACCAAAGTAACGGGCCAGGGCAAAACCGATACCCCCCAGCGTTGTTTGTGGGGAGGTGCGCGGGGTCGCACGGTCGGTAGTTTGGAAGTGCGTAAAACCTTCCTCCCAGCTGTGCGTAGGACCTCGGCTACAGCCAACCAATACGGCAAAATCTTGTCCTTGCCAGTTCGCTTGGGTTACCGCTTGTTCGGCAGCCCGGAGGGCCAGGGCGCTGGCACGATCACAGTTGTTTTTTGCGCAAAAAGTTGCGATAGTATCTTCGTGAGGCAGCCCCGTTACTTGGTAAACGGGCAGGCCCGTTGCGCCATCAACGGACCAACGAGTAGATCCCTGTTGGTAGGTATCCCAGGTTTCCCCTGAGCTGTTGCCCGCCGCGGAAATGCTGCCGTAACCGTGGATGGTGATGTGCATGAAAAGGGATTGTTCAGACTGTTTGCGACGGCTTGAAAGCCATCGCTAGGGAAGTAGACATCCTTTCAGGACTCTTCTGGGGTTAACAGTTGCGACCGGAGGCAGTTGACTAAATGCTCTAGCTCGGATTCGGTATTAAAAGCGTGCAAACATAGCCTTATCCGTTCACTTCCAACGGCTACCGTGGGGGAACGGATACCCTTCACGAGTAGCCCGGCGGTTTTGCAGGCTGTCTCTACTTGCATTACCGCCTTATTGCCAGGGATTTGTAGGATTTGAATAGGTCCTGTCGCCGGTAGAAGCAGGTGGGCGAGACTGGATATCTCCATCTTGGTACGGAATAGCGAAATGATGGCTTGTAGTTTTGTATGCTGCGGTTGGTGTGCTGCTGCTAGCTTGGCGTAGGCCGCCGAGATGTCGGCCCATTGCGCTGGAGCGGGAGCGGTAGAATAGATGAATGGCCGGCTGGTATTAATGAGGTACTCCCGCAAAGCGTGGCTGCCTAATACGGCCGCACCATGACTGCCAAAAGCCTTGCCGTAGGTCATAACTGTAGCGAAAACGCGTTGCTGTAAGCCCAAACCTGCCACCAAGCCAGCGCCATTTTTTCCTTCAATGCCACCCGAGTGCGCTTCATCAACAATTAGGTGAGCGCCGTGAGCTTCACAAAGTTCGGCCAACTTGGCTACTGGTCCCAGGTCGCCATCCATGCTAAAGCGGCCCTCGGTAAGTACGAAAATATTACCATCGGGGCGAGCCTTATGGAGTTGTTGTTGTAGGTCCTCCAGATCATTGTGGGCGAAGCGGAAGGCTCGGGCTTGCCCGAGGCGGATGCCATCGCGACAGGAGGCGTGCATGAGCTCATCGTAGAAAATGGTATCTGTTCGCCGCAGAAGGGCAGAAAGCAGACCTAGGTTTGCCGTGTAACCGGAGTTGAAAATTAGTGCCGCTTCCTGGCCGTGGTAGGTAGCAATGTGTTTTTCGAGGGCGTGGAATTCGTCGAAATCACCAGAGATGGAACGAGAGCCGGTTGCTGAGTGATTGGTAATTGGTGGTTGGGAGTTGGTAGTTGGGTTTGTTAAGCGGCTCAGACCGAGATAATCGTTAGACCAAAAGTCGATACCTTGTACCGTTCCGCTTAACTCCCGGAAGGTGCCTGCTTCCCGTAGTTGGTCTAACCGTTGTTGTAAAAATTCTCCCATACCAAATTACCAAGAGACTAAAGTACCAACGGAGTTGACCGGGAGGTCCACGCTCCTTACCACTCCGTCATTTCGTCAAAAAGTTGCCAGAGCTGGTCGGTTTCAGGGATTGGAGCTTCGATTTTTACGGCTTCTTTTTTTACGGGGTGCATGAAGGCTAGCGACCGACTGTGGAGGTTGATGTTGCCGTCTTCATTCCTAAGCCTGGAGCCATACTTTAGGTCGCCCCGAATTGGCGCACGGAGCTGCGTGGACAGTTGTACGCGAATCTGGTGTGGCCGACCGGTTTCGGGTTTGACTTCCAGGAGTACATTGGTGCCAACCCGCCCGAGTAGACGGTATTTTAGCTGGGCCAGTTTGGCACCCTGGTGACGGTTAGAATCAGCTTTAGGGACGATTTTGCTCTTGTTCTTCTGGGTGTCTTTGAAGATGTAACCGCTCAGTTTCCCTTCAATGGGGTCGGGCTGATCGGTGACGATGGCCCAGTAGGTTTTTTTGACTTTCCGGTCGCGAAACTGCTCGTTCATGCGCTTGAGGGCCTTGCTGGTGCGCGCGAAGAGAATGACGCCGCTTACCGGCCGGTCGAGGCGGTGAATGCTTCCCAAAAAGACGGCACCCGGCTTTCCGTAGCGGTGTTTGATGTAGTTTTTTGTCCAATCCATTACGGTCGTATCACCGGTCACATCACTCTGGGAGAGAATGCCGGCCGGCTTATTGACGGCGATGAGGTGGTTGTCTTCGAAGAGAACTTGCAGATGCATGCTGATATCTGATTGGTGATATCTGATTGGTGATATCTGATTGGGCTGCCGGAGGGGAAGCCTAAATCGGGGGCAAAGATCGGTATTTAAAAACTATGTTTTCTGCCGGTGGTTAATCGGATAAATACTTCGCACCGGATGCAGCTTTCCCTTGGTTTTAGCCCCTGCCCCAACGATACCTTCATCTTCGATGCCCTGGTGCACGGGCGGATCGATACGGAGGGTTTATCCTTTGACGTACACTTGGGCGACGTCGAGGAGCTGAACCGCCGGGCCTTCGCCGGCGAGCTGGACGTGACGAAGCTGAGCTATCATGCCTTTGGTTACCTGACGGAAACCTACGCTTTACTAAACGCCGGTAGTGCCCTCGGGCGTGGAGTAGGGCCTTTATTAGTGACGGCCGATCAAGATTTAGCGGCGCGCACGCAGGTGGTTACTGAGCTCGACGAACGTGTGCAAGCAAAAGACCAAAAGAATAAAAGACTTAAAGACCAACCCGTAGCTATCCCTGGTAAATACACTACGGCCAACTACCTTCTTGGTCTGGCCTATCCAGAGCTGACCGATAAAAAGGAAGTTCTCTTCTCTGACATCGAAGAAAGGGTGCTTTCCGGTGAATTTGCTGCGGGCTTGCTAATTCACGAAAACCGTTTTACCTACCACGAGCGTGGACTGCACAAAATTGCTGACCTTGGGGAGTACTGGGAACAAAGCACTGGTTATGCTATTCCGCTCGGTGGTATTGCCATCAAACGGAGCCTACCGGCAGAAGTGCAAAAAACGTTTGATCGGGTGCTAGCTCGTTCGGTTCAGTATGCCTTCGATCACCCCGAAGTATCGGAAGGGTACGTCGCCGCTCATGCCCAAGAAATGGATCCAGAGGTAAGACGGAAACATATCGACCTGTACGTCAATAAGTATTCCCTGGATTTGGGGGAAGAGGGTTGGGCCGCCGTTACGGGCTTTCTGGAGCAGGGGAGGGAGCGTGGGGTGATACCTCAGGGGAATGCTGAAATTTTTGTGGGGGAATAAGGAGGCGATTATTATTTCTTCGAGAGTAATTTCACTTAGTAAGTCCTTCAATACACAAAAACTTGTCTTAAAGCCGATCGATTATACTTGACAATAGTTTTAGCCCATAGTATCATTGATTTTGTATCATTACTTGATTGATGAACCCTAGGATAGCCGCCAAAGCACCAAGATGAAGAAGATCGGATTAATCATTTACCTGTCTTGTTGGCTGTTTCTGGTGGCTTTTTTATTCTTTTTTGATACTCCCGTGTCGACCCTTTTTACGAAGATCGGGATCGTAGTCACTCATTTACTTTACGGCCTGATCATGGTGCCAACCTTGCTGGTGCGATACCTTTATTTAGCTAATAAGAAAGGGCGGTTAGTGCCAGCTTTGAAAAGACTAACTTTTACTTTGATCCTCCCCGTAGGAGCGGTGGTTTTAGTCCTGAAAATTATAGTATTGCGTAATCAGGCGGAAGATTTTAATTATGATTGGGATCATACGATAGAGAACAATGGTAGTGCCGCAAAAAATGGATACGAAAAAGACGGAAAAATAAGGGGGCTAAGCATCTATGCTTTGGGCAGGAGGGGTAGGAAAGTAGCACTTGGTCAAGTGGTTAAATCCAATGTTGAGTGGGTGGCCGTTCACCCGTATATCAATCAACTTGATGAGCAATCGGTAACCATGTCACTACCATCCTCGAAAAATAAATGGTCTAAAGCCGACTCGGTATTTATTCAAGAAATTAGGGATGCAAAAAGCTTGAATTTCAAAATCATGCTGAAGCCCCATTTATGGCTTGCGCATGGCTGGAGGGGGAAAATAAATTTTGCGGAGGCGTCAGAATGGAACGACTGGTTCAATAATTACAAAGTCAACATTTTGCACTACGCTAAAATGGCAGAACTGGCAGAAGTAGAACTCTTGTGTATTGGGACGGAACTTTCGTCTTCGGT
>JBCDGT010000194.1:0-6505 GCA_038750915.1 Bacteroidota bacterium | reverse complement strand
CCGTATTCGACACCTCCAAGCCCGCCCAACTGGCCGTTCCTTCATATTCGACTTCACCATTGCGTGTGAAAATTACCCCCAATTCCGCTTGCAGGCTTTCGTTGATCTTGCCCGTCATCGCTCCCGCGATGGGGCTGATGAGGTCGCCGCCAGCGGCGGCGCGACCGGTAACGATCAACTCTTTGTCCGGGGCGGAAAAGCGAAGCTCCACCCCACCTTGTTCCAGAAAACTGGTTTGCACCTGCGCCCACGCCCAGGTCGTAAATAAATGCAACTCACCTTCAAAAAGGAAAGTCGCCAGGAAGCCCACGAAGGACGATCTTAGCCAGGGAATGCTCGCCACACTGGCCATTAGGGAGGCGGGACGATCGGTGCCAGTAAGGTGATTGCTCTGGCACCAGACCCAGGCATCCGGAAAACCGCTGCCCCAGTCTTTTTCGATGTAGCCAGTTCCGCCACTTGCTGAATGGGAGATGCCCCTTACCGTGACGCTGCCCCGCAACTCGTGGTAAAAACTCACGAGTCCGTGGTAACACTGCATCCTGGGGACAAAGCCGTACCAGCCCATGACTCCTGGTGCCAGGGGGCGTTTGGGCCAAGGGTGTACCTCAGAAAATTGTAACTCGACTTGCAGCTCGGGTAAATCGATGGTCAACCGTTCCGCCGAAAAAAAGTGTGGGCCTAGCTGTAATGAGAAATGGTCCTCAGTAGGCTGAAACAACTCGGTAGCGTAACGGTAGTAGGCCGAGGTAGCCGCTACACCATCCAGCACTTGTAAAAAGGCGTGACCTTGCCCCTTTTCATCGTAGCTGATACCTGGAATAAAGGCGTAGGCCAGTTTTTTTTCAGGAATTACGATTTTAAAATACCACCCCTCAAAATAACGCCGCCGCCGGCCCCAGCCCTGGAACCGGGAAGGATCGAGGGTAGACCGGCGGCGGCGAATAAAGTCGTTCATCGTAGTGAATGAGAGAATGCTAGAAGTAAAGAATAAGAGGATGGAAATATAATTCACTCATTCTTCCATTCATCATTCACTCATTTTACTTCGCGGCAGCGAAGCGGCTGGCTACTTCGTCCCAGTTGACTACCGAGAAGAAGGCCTGCACGTAATCGGGACGGCGGTTCTGGTAGTTGAGGTAGTAGGCGTGCTCCCACACGTCGAGGCCGAGGATGGGCGTGCCTTTGGTTTCGGCTACGTCCATTAGCGGGTTGTCCTGATTAGGGGTAGAAGTAACGTGGAGCTTCCCGTCAGCGCCGACGATCAGCCAGGCCCAGCCAGAGCCGAAACGGGTGCCAGCGGCTTTGGCGAATGCGTCCTTGAAGGCGTCGTAGCTACCGAAGGCTTCGTCGATCGCTGCGGCCAGATCACCACTGGGGGTTCCGCCGCCGTTGGGGCTCATTACTTTCCAGAAAAGGTCGTGGTTATAAAAACCACCACCGTTGTTACGCACACCAGCACCAGCGCTGCCGGCACTGGCCAGGATGTCTTCGATGGACTTGCCCGCGTGGTCGCTTCCTTCCAGCGCAGCATTCAATTTATTCGTGTAGCCATTGTGGTGCTTCGTGTGATGAATTTCCATCGTACGAGCATCGATATGGGGCTCAAGGGCGTCGTAGGCGTAAGGGAGTTTGGGTAATTCGAACATTGAGTTTCGTGGTTTTTGTGATGAAAGAAGCGCCATAAAATTGGCCTTCCCCATGGTAACGTGTTCGAGGCTGCCTGGTTGAGTTCAACTGAATTTTGGGCGCGGTCGCAGGTGTAATTTTTGGGTAAAAGGAGCCAGGCATTTGGTTACGGACCGTATTATCAAGGGTATATAATCGGGCAAAATCAAAAATCGCCCGCCACTCATCGCTCGTCGCCCCTCAACTTCGCTATCTTCGTCCTAACTACGCTATTACATGTCTGCTTCCCCAGTAAAAAAATACGTCTGCATCCACGGCCATTTTTACCAGCCACCCCGCGAAAATGCTTGGTTGGAAACCATTGAAGTGCAAGACTCCGCCGCTCCCTACCACGATTGGAACGAACGCATTAACGAAGAGTGCTACGCCCCGAATGCTACGGCCCGGGTGCTGAACGAAGAGGATCATATTACCTCCATTAGCAATAACTACGCCCGCATCAGCTGGAACCTCGGTCCTACGCTATTATCGTGGCTCGAAGTACAGGATCCGGCAACTTACCGTCGCTTGCAGGAGGCGGACCGGGCCAGTCAGGAACGCTTTGGTGGCCACGGCAATGCCCTGGCCCAAAGCTACAATCACGTCATTATGCCGCTGGCCAACGAGCGGGATAAACAAACCCAGATTCGCTGGGGAATCGCTGACTTTGAAAAGCGCTTCGGCCGTAAGCCCGAAGGGATGTGGTTGGCCGAAACGGCCACTGATACCGCAACGCTAGAAGCCCTGGTCGATAACGGCATCTCCTTTACCGTCCTGGCCCCCCGCCAGTGTAAGGCGGTACGCTACGAAAAGGATGATACCTGGCACGAGGTGAATGGAGGGGTAGATAGTCGCCGAGCTTACCGTTGCCCCTTGCCCAGTGGCCGCTCCATCGACTTGTTTTTCTACGACGGCGGTGTCTCTAAAGCAGTAGCCTTTGAAGGCTTGCTGAACGACGGCAACCTCCTTGCCGACCGTCTCATGCATAGCCTTGATGACAACGACGAAGTACAGGTAGCCCAAATTGCCACTGACGGAGAAAGTTATGGCCATCACCACAAAAAGGGAGAAATGGCCCTGGCTTTTTGCTTAGATAAAATTGAAAAAACGCCAGGTTACGCCCTGACGAATTACGGCGCCTTCCTGGAGGAATTTCCGCCAGTATGGGAAGCGGAGATTCATGACAACAGCTCATGGTCTTGTGTACACGGCGTTGAACGTTGGCGGAGCGACTGTGGCTGCCATACCGGTGGTGGCCCGGGTTGGCACCAGCGGTGGCGGCAGCCGCTGCGACAAGCATTGGATGTAGTAAGAGACAAGCTCATCGCAGTGTTCGAAGAAGCAGGTACCTATTACTTCAAAGACCCCTGGGAAGCCCGCGATGCTTACATTCAGTTGGTCCTGGACCGCTCGCCGGAAAACGCGGATGCCTTCTTGGCTAAACATGCTCGGAGTAAAAAATTAGCCGCAAAGGATAAGGTGACCATGCTGCGGCTGCTGGAAATGCAGCGGCACGCCATGCTGATGTATACCAGCTGCGCCTGGTTTTTCAATGAAGTAACGGGCATTGAAACCCTGCAGGTGCTTCAGTACGCCAACCGTGCACTTCATCTTTGTGAAGTAATTACGGGAAAAGACCACCATCCGGAATTCCTAGCAGCACTCGATAAAATCGAAAGTAACACTCGGGAAAATGCCGGAGTTGCCTACCGCGAAGCCGTAATGCCCGCCCGCGTTGGGTTACGGAGGGTCGGAATGCACTTTGCTGCGGCCAGTCTCTTTGAAAAGGATATGCACAACCTGGAGTTGTTCAACTACCGGGCGGAAATTCAGTCTTTACATCAACTACGGGCCGGCTCCTACCGCTTAGCCTTGGGGCGGATGAAAATCCTCTCCAATATTACCCAGAGTAGCAAAGACTTCTGTTTTTCCGTTCTCTACCTTGGTCAGCAAACCATCATCGGAAGTATTCGTGACGATATCGAGGCCCAGGACTTTGAGGCCGTTGCCTCTGAGTTAGAACGGGAGTTCCGAGTGGGGCACGTAGGAGAAGTCATTTCCCTAATGAGCGAAAACTTCGGCTCGGAGACCTTCTCCATCTGGCACCTGTTCCGCGATGAAAAACAGCGAATCTTAAACTTCATGACGGGCCGGAACATGAAACTGGCCGCGCAAAATTTCAGCGATGTCTATTACGATAGCTACCAGCTGATGAGCACGATGCGCGAGAACGGCATGCCCCTGCCTGATGCCTACCGAGCTGCCGTCAACTTTACCTTGCACCGGCGATTAGAAGAGCTGCTACGCGATGAAGGCCCACTGGATCAACCTCGCCTGGAACGTTTAGTGGCTGACGTTCGCCACTGGAAACATAAATTTCCGGAAGCTGACGAGTTGGAAAAGGATGCTGAGGACAAACTACACGTTCTCCTCGTGGAGGCGCTGCTTGATGATGAGCGCTGGGAGGATGTGTTGTACCTACTGCAATCTTTGTCTCTCCTGGGCCTTCAGCCCAATTATTACCGTACCCAGAATGCCTTCCTGGAAGGCTATACCCCCCAACACGCGGTTGGGCTGGACCCCGTCTACCAACAGATTTGTGAGTCAGTAGCCCGGGAACTCAATATTGCGCTGGGCTTTATCGAGGCCAAAGAGATCGTAGCTTAATTGCCGATGAAGATTGCCCTCCTTGCTCCGCTTAAGTACCCCATCCGGGAACCCTTTCACGGTGGGCTGGAGATGCACACCCACTTACTGGCCCGCGAGCTTACGACCCGAGGACATGAATTAACCCTATTTGCTCACCCTGATTCCGCTCCGGAATTTCGCTTGCGGCCCCAACCGCTGTCGGAAAGGGCTGGCTTCTTGGCGACCGCTTTAGCTTATCGTAAGGCAGTACAGGATATCGCCCTTGGGGGGTTCGATGTTGTACATAACAACAGTATCCATTTTTTGCCACCGCTGTTGGCGACTACCCTTAACTGTCAGGTGATAACCACTCTTCATACACCGCCTTACCGTTCGCTACGGTGGGCCGGTCGGTTAGTACGTAGTAAGCAGCACCGGTTTGTCAGTATCAGTCAGCACCTACACGACACTTGGCAACCTTACGTCGGCGAACACGAGGTAATCCATAACGGCCTCGACTTGAGAACTTGGCCTTTTAGCGATACTGCCAAAGAAGGTACAGCCGTTTGGTATGGCCGCTTTTCCCCGGAGAAAGGGGCAGAGTACGCCATTGCCGCTGCCCGCGAAGCCAACATCCATTTATCGCTGGCTGGCCCGATTTACGATCAGGCCTACTTTGATCGCGAAATTGCTCCTCACTTGGGAGATCGGATTCAGTATTTAGGGCACCTAAACCAAGCTACTTTAGCAACCCTAATCGGTCAGTCTGAAATTGGTATCGTAACTTCCATATGGGACGAGCCTTTCGGTTTGGTATACGCCGAGATGCTGGCTTGTGGGACCCCCGTAGCGGCTTTTGCGAGTGGAGCCGTTAAGGAAATTCTGACGGACACCTGCGGGGCAATCGTTCCAAAGCGTGATGTTAGGGCGCTAACGCAGGTGCTGACAACCGTGAAAAGCAAGGACCGGAAAGCTTGTCGGGAACGGGTAGTGACGGCTTTTCCAGTAGCTAAAATGGTAGAGCGCTATTTAGCTGTTTATTGAAAGCCTGGATAGTCGAATTTCCCCCGGCTCCGGACGTCCCGTCCGGCTGCTCTACCCTAAGATCGGACGGGACGTCCGGAGCCAGGCACTCATATGGCTGCGGACGTCCCGTCCGAAATTGTTAACGACCACATCAATACTTCCTCTCCACCACGTAGTTTACCAGAGCTTCCAGGCCATCCCTAGATGCACTGGGCGGCAGCTGATGAAGTAGTTTGAAGGCCTGGTCCCGATAATCGTACATGGCCTTTTCTGCGTACGCAAGCCCGTCGCTATCGTGGACAAACCTGATCACTTCCGCTACCTTCTCTGGCTCTTCACTGTGCTTTTTGATGAGACGGATAATGTGCTTGCGCTGACTTTTCGCAGCTTGACTAAGGGCATGAATAAGCGGTAAGGTCATCTTCTTTTCCTTAATGTCAATGCCGCGGGGTTTACCGATGTCTTCAAGGCCAAAGTCAAAAAGGTCATCTTTGATCTGGAAGGCAATGCCGATCTTTTCTCCAAAGTCATGCATCAGCTGCAGGCGATCTTCATCCTGGGTGGTGGAAGCAGCACCAGCTTGGCAAGCTGCTGCGATCAGGCTGGCGGTCTTCTGGCGAATGACTTCGTAGTAGACCGCCTCGTCGATATCTAGCCGTCTGGCTTTTTCAATTTGTAGTAACTCTCCTTCAGCCAGCGCTTGTACGGCGGTAGAAGTTATTTCCAGGATACGGTACTGTTTGTGCTTCAGGGCAATGAGTAGTCCTTTCGACAGAAAGTAATCGCCCACCAAGACGGCTATCTTATTCTTCCAAAGGGCGTTAATGGAGAAAAAACCGCGGCGTTCGTAGGATTCATCCACCACATCATCGTGTACTAGGCTGGCGGTGTGTAAGATTTCAATCAGGGAGGCCGCAACGAAACTTTCGTCCCGAATTTCCCCGCAAGCCTTGGCGGAGAGGAAGACGAACATTGGCCGCATTTGCTTACCCTTCCGCTTGGCGATGTAGTAAGTAATCCGATCCATCAGTGGAACGGGAGAGCGCAAGGTTTCCCGAAATCGCTTCTCGAAATCGGATAATTCCCGGGCAATCGGGCGTTTTATCTGGTCTAGGCTACGGCCCATTGCGGGGTAGGGGGGGACTGGTGGAGACCCAAAGGTACGAGGCAGTAAGCGAACTTT
>JBCDGT010000193.1:0-6532 GCA_038750915.1 Bacteroidota bacterium | reverse complement strand
GTTCAACTGGTAATTATTGCCACCTTAGTAACCCTAGTGAATGAGGCACTCAAAGCCATTAATTACCCAATCTACAAACAGCTTTCAGTTTATATCGGCTTGATCATCACAAACTGCATCGTGATGGGGCGCCTGGAAGCTTTCGCGATGGCTAATAAGCCCTGGCGTTCCTTTATTGATGGCATCGGGAATGGACTTGGCTACGGGTTGATTCTAATTGTCGTTGGTGCAATCCGGGAAGTTTTTGGTAAAGGAAGCCTCTTTGCTGGTTCCGGCATTGAAATGAAGATGATTGGCCCCAGCAACGAATACTGGATTGATACGGCGACTGCCGGACAGTGGGGCAGTAGTTTCTTCGGCTGGTACTCTAATAATAACTTAATGGTAATGTCCGTCGCGGCGATGTTCGTGATTGCCGTACTGATCTGGATCCAGCGGGCCCGTAACCCCAAACTCGTAGACATTAGCTAGTAGATGGTATTGACGGGAATGCCAGCAGGTAAATCACCTTTGGCTCCCCAGATGCTACCAAATACCAATTACTAATTACTAAATCTTACCCATCATGGGCGAACTCGTAAATATCTTCATTAAGTCGGCCTTCATCGAAAATATGATCCTGGCTTACTTCTTGGGCATGTGTTCTTTCCTGGCCGTATCTAAGTCTTTGTCAACGGCCTTTGGTCTTGGCTTGGCGGTGATCTTCGTACTGGGCATTACGATGCCTATCAACTGGATGATCAACGAATTTCTACTTGTCAATTTTGAGCTGGAGTTTCTCCGTTTCATTATTTTTATCGCCGTGATTGCCTCCATGGTACAGCTGGTCGAAATGGTGGTAGAGAAATTCAGCCCAGGCCTCTACGCTGCCCTTGGTATCTTCCTGCCGCTGATTACGGTGAACTGTGCTATCCTCGGCGGTAGCCTCTTCATGGTTAGCCGGGAGTATACCCTGAGCGAGTCCGTAGCTTTCGGTCTTGGTGGTGGCTTCGGTTGGTTCCTGGCCATTATCGCCATCGCGGCCATCCGGGAGCGGATTCGCTACAGCAACGTTCCTCCCGCTTTACGTGGGTTGGGTATGGCGTTCTTACTGACGGGCTTGATGGGCCTCGCTTTTCTGAGCCTCTCTGGTATTGATCCTTCCGTATTTGGTGGGTACACGCCGGAGTAATCTCAGTTCCTTATCGTTGCTCCAAGACGTTGGCGTAGTGTTAAGCAAAAATGACATACTTTACTGAACAGTTGGTGTAATATCCGATTATAACAGTATGTATCCGCCTCGGCAGAGGCGACTATTAAAAAACAAGGGAACTCCCTTTTGGCGTTCCTCACCTAATAAATACCGACTAAGATGGTTATTCTATATGCGGTTTTGGTTTTCTCCGCGGTAGTGTTGGCTTTGACGGCTATCCTGCTGGTGGCGCGTAAGCGGCTTGTCCCCCAGGGAGAAGTGAAGATTGTCGTCAACGGCGACACCGATAACCCCCTGCTGGTACAGCCCGGCTCTACCCTGCTGACGGCCCTGTCCGATAAGAGCGTATTCCTGCCTTCCGCCTGTGGAGGCGGTGGCACCTGTGCGATGTGTGAATGTCATATCACCGCTGGTGGAGGAGATGTTCTGCCAACGGAGCTCAACCACCTTACCCGTCGGGAAGTAGCTGAGCATAAGCGCCTGGCCTGTCAGGTAAAGGTGCGCCAGGATATGGACATCCAAATCCCCGAAGAAATCTTTGGGATTAAGAAGTGGGACTGTACCGTTAAGTCCAACTACAACGTGGCTACCTTCATTAAGGAATTCGTAGTAGAGCTTCCTGAGGGCGAAACACTCGACTTTGAGTCTGGTGGCTACATCCAAATTGATGTACCTAAACTAGAGGTTGACTTCAAGAACTTCAACATTGATGCCCACCCTGATCACCACGATCAGATGGACAAATTCCAGCCCGCCTGGGATAAATTCAATATGTGGGAGTTGAAGATGAAAAATGATGAAGAGCAGTTCCGTGCCTACTCCATGGCTAACCACCCCGCGGAAGGTAACATCATCATGCTCAACATCCGGATTGCTACGCCACCGTTCGATCGTAAGAAGGGCGGATGGATGGACGTTAATCCCGGAGTATGTTCCAGCTACGTCTTTGACCAAAAGCCAGGCGATAAGGTGACGATCTCTGGTCCTTACGGAGAGTTCTTCATCAAGCCGTCCGACAAGGAGATGGTCTACATTGGTGGTGGTGCCGGTATGGCCCCACTGCGGAGCCACATCTTCCACCTTTTCCACACCCTGAAGACCGACCGCAAGGTAAGCTACTGGTACGGAGGCCGTTCTAAAGCGGAGCTGTTCTACGGTAATGACTTTGCTGAAATCGAAAAAGACTTCCCCAACTTCTCCTACCACATCGCCCTGAGTGAGCCTTTGGAGTCGGATAACTGGGACGGTATGACCGGCTTCATCCACCAGGCCGTACTTGACAACTATCTCAAACAGCACCCCGAACCAGAAGAAATTGAGTACTACCTCTGTGGTCCTCCACTGATGCTGGCCGCGGTACAGAATATGCTCGATGAGTTAGGAGTACCCGAAGAAAATATTGCTTTTGATGACTTCGGCTAAACGCTGCTGAAGTATAAGCAAGACAAAGCCCCAGTTGCGCCGATGGTGTAGTTGGGGCTTTTCTTATGTGTCAGTAACAAATTGCACCAAGCGACTTGCTCCCTCCCCAGCGTAGCGATTTTGGTAGGGGGGAGAGAGAGGAAAATTTTTGGAACGGAAGCTCCTTACCCATCTGCTTTTGCGCAATTTATTATTCACACTTTACTTATGTTAGTACCCTTAATAATTTCAAGGGGGCGTATCTTGACGGTAAGTAAACCTCAGCAATGTTAAGCCCCCAGGAGCAGGCGTACAAAATGATCACGGAGCGATACTGTTCGTTTTCCACTGAATCATGGGCGGCATTATCCGCAGCTTTACGTTACGAAGAATTTGCTGCTAGTGCAGACTTAGTGGCTATGGACACCCATTCAGGTACCTTGTTCTTTTTACTTGAAGGCGGCGTTCGGGCGTATTATCTTAAGGATGGCCGGGAAGTAACCGATTGGTTTGCCTTTGAGGGGCAATTTGTTTGTGCGATTAGTAGCTTTTACTACGGTGTTCCAAGCCCTCACGCACTACAGGCTATGGGGCCAACACGGGTCTTAAGAACGGAACGAGCGGACATTGATAGGCTTTGTCAGGAATACCACGATATTGAACGCTTAGGGCATATGAGTACCACCGAAACGATGCTCTTATTGCAGGAACGCGTCGTGTCGCTTCAGTTTGCCTCCGCCAGGGACCGATACGAATCTTTGCTGCGTCAGTATCCAGATATTGCCCTACGAGCACCCGTACACGCTATCGCCTCTTTTCTTGGGATTACCCAAGAAACTTTAAGCCGGATTCGTTCCGCGAAGCGACTGCGAATATGATCCAGATCATTTTCGGGGGGGTGAAGTAAGTGCAACTTTGTGGTATGATCAAGCTTCGTACTCACCGCTTTGCTGCACTCTTACTGGGCCCTTTCATTTTGCTTCATTTGCTGAATCATTTAGTAGCGCTGAAAAGTATTGAGCAGCCATCTACCGACGTAAAATGCGACGAAAAGTGCTGAGACTCACGGTGCCGCAGCAAACTTGAATCATACCACTTCTTGGAAAAATTACCACCGTAGCCACTGCTTACGGGCTTACGGGTGGCTTTAATGGCATTCATATGCCTGAACCATATCGTTTACCTTAATTCCCAAAAAATGACTTCTCGAAATTACTACTGGTTAATCGCTGGTATCCTGTGCTTGCTAACCGCTTTAATACACACCATTGGCGGACAGTTAGAATTGGTGGACCCATTAATGGCTGGAAGCTTATCTCCTACAGCTAATGTACAATGGCTCGGGGTATGGCACGTGGTGACCATTATCCTCTTCGGAGCTGCTTTCTGGCTAATCCGCGGGGGGTGGCAACCAGCTCATGCATCCTTAGCACTCCTGAATAATATTGCTTACCTCTTTGTTCTGTTCGCCGTGGTTTTCTTGTCAGTAAGTTTTGCGCAAGGTGTGCACGCTCCGCAATGGGTACTATTGTTACCCATAGGCTTATTGACGATCATTGGCGGATGGCGTGTAGAGACTGCTAATGACCAATAACCAACCACGAATTACTCCGGCTCAAAGCCGAGGATAATGTTGAAGGTACTCAGGTTGCCGTTCTCGGTCGTTGCGGCGTCTTTATCGAAACCGTAACCCCAGTCAAAGCCGAGCGTACCAAACATTGGCAGGAATACCCGGGCACCGAAACCAACGGAGCGCTTGAGGTCAAAGGGATTGAAATCCCGTGCGGCCCGCCAGGCATTACCTCCTTGGGCGAAGGCCAGTACGTAGATAGTACTAGAGGGGTTCAGACTAAGCGGGTAGCGCAGTTCGACGGTGTACTTACTGAAGATCGGGGTGGCTACTTCGCGAGGAGCGCCACTGGCGGTAATAATGGAGTTGTTCTCCAGGTCTTGGGTCTCGTAGCCACGGAGGCTGATAATGTCTACCCCGGCAAACTGGAACTGTTGGTTGTTGATTCCGTCACCACCCAGCTGGAAGCGCTCGAAAGGCGAGACTCCGATGGATTGGTCGTAAGCACCAAGGAAGCCAATTTTGGCTTGGGTCTTAAGCACCAGTTTGCCTACCAGGGGGGTATACCAGTCGGCGTTGAGGCGCCACTTGTGGTACTCGAGGAAGCGGTAGCGCTCTTGCAAATCGTCCAGTTGTTCGGGGTCGTCATCTACGAGGCCAAGGGCGCGGTAGGGGGGAGTCAGTTTGACGGTCAGTTCGATGTTGGAGCCCTGTTTGGGGAAGATGGGGTCTGTGGCCGTAGTACGGGCTAGGGTAAACTGGGTGCTGAAGTTGTTGAAGCGCCCCGTGGTTACGGCCTGACCGTCGTCGGTGGTAAAGAGCTGTCCCCACTGGTCGAGGATCAGGCGCTGCAGGTTCACCCCGGCACGGAAGACGAAGTTGTCGTCAGGCCAACGGAGACGGGTGCCAAAGCTGACGGCTCCTTGCTGGATGATGAGCTTACGAGGAACGGTCGTGGTACCGAGGTCGTACTTGTTGTAGAAGGCGGAGACCGTCAGGGAGGTTGGGCGCTTACCGCCCAACCAGGGTTCCGTCAAACTAGCATTATAACTTTGGAAGAAGCGGCCATTGGTCTGGGCCCGGAGACTCAGCCGCTGGCCATCACCTTGAGGTAGTGGGTGCCACGCTTCCTTGTTGAAAAGGTTGCGGAGGGAAAAGTTATTGAAGGTCACACCAAGGGTGCCGATGATACCACGGCGGCCACCCCAACCGGCACTTAGTTCCAACTGGTCGCTGGGTTTTTCTTCTACGGTGTAGTTGATGTCTACCGTGCCCCGGTCGGGGTTGACGGGCGTATCGATACCCAGGGTTTCCTGGTTGAAGTAACCCAGGCCAATGATCTGCCGCTGGCTGCGGATGATGTCCGAACGGCTGAATTTCTGGCCGGGGCGGGTGAAGAGCTCCCGGCGAATAACGTGCTCGTGGGTCCGGTCGTTACCGGCGATGGTTACTTTGTCAATAGTTGCCTGCGGACCTTCGAAAATCCGCATTTCCAGATCGATGGAGTCCCCTTCGATGGCGACCTCAATGGGGTCAACGCGGAAGAAGAGATAGCCGTTGTCCATGTAAAGCGAGGATACATCGGCATTGTCCTGGCTGAAACTGAGGCGGCTGGCGAGTTCTTCTTCGTTGAATACATCTCCTTTTTCAATGGCGAGCACGCGGCTGAGGGTTTCATCATCGTAAATAGAATTACCCTTCCAGACGATGTTGCGGAAGTAGTACTGATTGCCTTCGTTGACGGTGATGTCAATCATCAATTCTCCGTCTTCATTGCGGTAGATGGAGTCCTCAAGGATACGGGCATCGCGGTAGCCCTGAGTGTTGTAGAAGGCGATAACAGCTTCTTTGTCTATTTTGTATTCATCGGGACGGAACTTAGAGCCTTTAAGGAATTTTTTCTTCTGATTGGTTTCCTTCATCTGCTTGCGCAGTTTCTTAGCCTTGATGGCTTCGTTACCGGTGAAGCTGATCGCTTTGATTTTGATGCGTTCACCCCGGTCGACGTCGAAGAGTAGACGCACCGAATTGGCCCGGCTCGAATCAACTATTTCTTGCACCTGCACGCGTGCATCCAAATAGCCTTTTTCTACGAAAAACTCCCGTACGCCTTCAGCGGCATTTACCTTAGCGTCTTCCGTGACGATGCCACCACGGACGATGTGGCCGTTGATGACTTCATTGAGGTCTTCGTGGAAACCCTGCTTCACCCCCTCGTAGCTGTGGCGCAGAAAGCGCGGGCGTTCCTGGACGCGCACGATGAGGAAGATTACGTCGCCGATGGTTTTCTCTTGCTCGATGGCTACGTCGGTGAAGAGCCGTAGCCGCCAGAGGTTTTTGATGGCGCGGTTAATGTCCGGGACGGGAAT
>JBCDGT010000192.1:0-6542 GCA_038750915.1 Bacteroidota bacterium | reverse complement strand
GAAGTCTTCTTCGTTGGCCGTCGTCCAGGTGAGCAGGTTGGTTTTTTCGCGGGCTTCGCCGGTGAAGGAGAGGAGGTCGAGCGGAAGAACGGCAACGGCGGTCAGCGTTACCCCACTGCCATTATTATAGTTAATCTGGAGAAGGCTGTTATTGAATACGATAATGGCCTCTTCGGGTAAGCCCGCAAAAGAACCGCTAACGCTCGAGGAGCTTGAGCGCTGTAGGATTACGAAGACATCACCGTCCGCCGGGAAATAGTCGCCCGAGAGTACCAATTCAGCATCGGTCAGATCCACGGCGTGATCACCAAGCTGCAGTTGGTCGTATTCCACACAAGCGGTCGGTCCTTCCAACTCCACGTATAACTCTACACCAGCGAGGTTGGACAAGGTGGTCGACTCCACGCAACCGGGAGAGCTTCCGGGGTGCAGTTCACTACCTACCGCCAGCTGAATATCCGAAGTGATTTCTCCGGCGACGAACAACGCCCCGGAAGCCGTCTGGTCAAAAACACCATCTTCCAATGCCTGGCTGCTGGCGTCCAGGACACGGACGGTTCCAGCGTTCGTAAAGGTAGAACCCTCTTCGAGGTCGATACCATCGGAGTCGACATTGCTCAGGGTGATGCTCCCGTAGTTGGCGCAGTCACCGGCCGTGTTGATTGCGTCGCTATTAGTGTTGATTACGGAGATGCTTCCGTGGTTGTTAAAGTTACCGTTGTCAATGCCTCGATTAACTGTATTGAGCGCAACGGAGCCGGTAGCGCCAACGGTTAGGAAACCGTCTTCGGTATCAATACCGTTGTCACCAACGTCACTGACCATTAGGGTGCCGTTTATCCAGCAGTTCCCTGCGCAGCGAAGCCCGCTTTCGTCGGCGCCAGCTACGGTAATAAGTCCCCCTTCCGTGAGGTCTAGGGCACCATCTACGCGCACGCGAAGGGCATCAAATACGGCACCTGTACCGAACAATTGTCCGGCAATACTCATCGTATCGGATACCGAAAGGGTCCTCGCACCGTCAAAGGCCGAAACCAGTCCCGTAGCCCGAATGTGGGCTGCTCCTTCCCGAACACTCAGCCCGGTCCCACTGGGAGCATCGATTATTACCGCGCCGGCAACTTCGAAGGTCCCTCCATCCATCACTACTATGCCGGAGGTAGCGGCCGACACCGTTAAGAACGCACCTTGGGCAACGGTTAGGCTTCCGCCATCTAGGTCAATACCGCCGGCCATGGCGTTGCCACTAGCGATGACGCAAGCCCGTACCGCGTCGACGGGAAAGGAAATGGCTTGCCCCGCAACCGGTACTTCCCCAGTCGACCAATTATCCGCCGTAAACCAGTCGTTACTGATGGATCCTTCCCATTCGAAGGGGATAATTTCGATGGAGGTGAGTATTCTACAGGGTCGGGCACCGCTGGCCATCGCTACCCGAAAATAGTAGGTCGTTCCGGCGGTGAGGGTAACATCAAGCGTTTCTCCACCGCTTAAGTGGTTATTAGCATTCTGGCAAACTACCTCCGTCAAAGGGTGCGTGCTTCCGGTATAGATACCAAGCGATACGTCGGTATCCGTCGTGACGGCGGTGGCCGATACATCACCGGACGATATGGTATAAGCCTGGGTAGCGGTAGGCGTAAAGGCGTACCACCAACTGTTGGCGAAGCCACAAATGCGTTCGTTGGGCTCGACGGAGGTACTGGCCACTTCCTCCCCTTCTACATTATTACTAAAGTTAGACGTAAGCGTAAGAGGATTGGCTAAATCGTCGTTATTGAACGGTACTACGTCGCCCTGCGTCGTAAAAGTAAACGTAGACCAATCGCTGGCTACCTCGGACCCGTTTCCGGTATCAGCAGCGCAGATATTGCGGACATAGGCGAAGAAGGTCGTTCCCGTAGTAAACCCAAACAAGTTGATGAAGGAGCCGGCGCCATTCAATGAAAAGATGGTTTCGGTAGCAGGATCCTCCAGCGCGCAGAAGGATATTACGTATTCCTGGCGGAGGACGTCCGTACTCCCTCCGGTCCACGCTAAGCTCACGCTGTTAGGATTAAACACAACTTCTTGGTCCGTTGGGCCAATACACTGAGCGTACAAGGGGGCGTGGGCGCAGGTGCAAAGTGAGAGGAGTAGGAGCAAACGAAAAATTGAGTGGTACGGTCTAAAGTCGAAAAACATGAGAGGGAGGTCGTTTTAAGCTTGATAAGGTCTGATGGCGGAGGAGAGCAGATTGACTCATCGCAAAAAATGGAGTAAACAGTAGAGGTTGAGTATCCCCAGGAATCCTTCCACGATGGTCACTCGGATGATTGCTGATGTTGGCTTTCCGTCGGCAAACCAGCTGATTAGCCGGCCGAAAAAAGCACCAAAGAATACTAGGTTCGCAACGATCAGCGAGATAAGCCTCAGATCGATCACTGCGGTACCAAGTAAAGTGATGCCCCCACTTAATAGCATCACCGCGCCGACGCCCCTAATTTCATTGGCCAGGTCGATATTGTTCGATAGCTGATTAGCGGGGTTGGCCAAATAGGTTACTAAAAAAATAGTCTTCTCTGGGGTGGCTAAACGCGTTACTCCGGCGTAGAGCAGTGCTAATCCCGATAAAGACAATACGGTAGTAGTGAAAATATCCATCCTAGGTTTATTTAGTGTTGGTGAACTGGCGTGGATAGACTGTTTACCCGATTGGCTCGGCAAGAAATGCCCTTATTGCCGCCGTCGCGGCTGCTGGCACACCCAACTGAAAAAAGTGATTACCGTCAATGAATTGTACCCGGCCATTGGTCACGAAGTCCGGGGTGTTTTCGTACTCTTCTGGGTGTTGGCCCGGATCGAAACGCCCCTGTAGAAAGAGGACTGGCATAGTCATTTTAGCGAATAGGAATTCGTGGCGATCGGCCAGCTCTTGCTCAAGACTGGTATGATCAAACTGCCGGGGAGAGGCCTCGGCGATACCCGCATACTTACACTCATAGCCCAAGCGAGCCAGTACCTCCGGGGAAATATTCTGAACTCGGTAGGCACTGGCAACGTAGGCCAAACGCGGAAAACCAGTCCATTTCATAAGTTGGGGGAACCACGGCGCAGCAAATACTTTATGTGGTGGCTTAGGCTCTCCGTGGGGCTCGTTGGCTGATTGCTGCATCCGGATATAGCGTAGTACACGTTGCTCCATACCAGGAACGTTAAGAAGGTGATCTGAAATCACCGATCCCCGATCGTGTCCGCCGAGGTTAAAGCGATCAATCCCGATAGTATCCAGCAACCTCGCCAGCGCGGTAGCGATGGCAGAGTAACGGTAATCTAGGTTGAGCCGCTTATCGCTCTGACCGTTTCCAAGCGTATCTAAGGCAATACAGTAGAATTGATCGGAAAGGTCACGTAGCTGGTGGTGAAAGGTGTACCAACTTTCGGGAAAGCCGTGCACGAAAACGAGCGGTTCCTTGCTCGGATCACCGGTCGTCACGAAGTGCCAGGTGATCCCGTCCGCCTCAGCGTACCAGTGGGTGGCCTCCACTTCTCCGAGCATTTCAATCTCTCCGTGGGCGTTTTCTGCTCCTAACGGAAATCCTGCTGGCTGCGGGTACCTTATGCCCGCCGTGATGGGAACGTTTTTCCGAATTCCCCCTTCGCGTACGTCGGTTAGGCTTAGGTCTTCACGGGATAGATATTCCAGTCGCGGCAGGGTTTGTGGCGATAGAATCTTGATTAGTTTTAGTACTTCCTTGGGACTGTTCATAACTTTTTCGCGGTTGGGGCATTCCAGCACCCGATCAGAGAAATGGGTGAAAGGAATAGCTGTTTTTGGGGTTATTAGACTTCTGGCATCCTAGTGGGCTAGTCACTAGAAGTCCTTTTCGCGAAGGTCCTTTACGGTGCCGGGAAAACTTTTCACCTATCTTAAAAAATGAGGTAAGACCTATTTTTTCTTTCCCCGAATTACGCTGAGCGTCTGTTGTGTAATCCCCAAAAATGAGGCGGTACTGCCCAGAGAAATTCGGTTAGTTAGCTCAGGGTACATCTCCAAAAAATAACTGTAGCGTTCGGCGGCGGATTGAAACTGTAATATGTTGAGCTTTTCGGAAAATAAGTCAAGCATGTGGAAGGCAAATTCCATGACTAAGCGGCTCAGACGAGGGAATCGCTCTTCCAGTTTCCAGAATTCGTCGTAAGGAATTATGCTTACTTCACAGGCCTCCAGTGCCTCCCATTGGTAGCGTTCTGCCCCTCTGCCTAGAATACTGTTTATTGGTGCGATGAAGTTGTTTTCATTGAAAAAGAAGTGCGTAATATCCTTTCCATCCTGGAGGTAAAAGATCCTGAGCAAACCCTTCTCAATGAAGAGGACCCTTCCAGAGAACTGATTAAACCTTACGATCACCTCACCTTTAGGGATGGTCGCTTTAGTAAAAGCACCTTCGATGGTGTCACACTCCTCCTCAGTGAAGAAGTTTTTCTCGCGGAGAAAGGCGTGTAGGTTCATACGGTTGGTTAAAGTTGCCGGGTGGATTAGCTCGTCTGAAACACTGAAATAGGCCAGGTGTTGACTACTTCTCTTTTAAATGACTTTGAATGCTGTTGATCTCCTCAATTTGCCAATTTTATCACCCACTAAAGGTCCTTTGTGGAATCATATTGATAGTAGGTTAAATTGGACGCCACCATTGGTGCTAAATGGAAGCATTTAGTGTAAGGCCTCAACTTCTTAGCCTTGCTTACACAACCAATGCCGTGCTATGCCGTACAACCAGAACAACAATGTCGAATAGTATGTACACGCGTCTCTTTACGCTCCTCTTGCTGTTACTGGTGCTCAGCGACTGTGCCGGCCAACCCACCCCTTCCGTGCAGACAGCTACGTCCTCGTATACCTTTAAAACGGCCTCGCGGGATGGTACTGGCAAATTCTACTTCAGCTGCGAAATCAGCTTCGTCATGGGTTCCCTAGCCGCCGGTTGGCTGGAGCGTGAGGAGAACGTCAGTCAGGCAATCGCCAACCTGGAAATCCAGCCCGATGAACACATCGCCGACATCGGTGCCGGTTCGGGGTACTACGCCTTTAGGATGGCCAACAAGGCACAACAAAGCAAAGTCTATGCCGTGGACCTCCAGCCGGAAATATTAGCGATCATGGACGAAAAGATTACCCAGGAGGACATAAAAAACGTAGAATTGGTACAGGGAACCGCAGCCCCCGATTGGCGGACAACTCCGTCGACCTAGTCATCATGGTCAACGTTTACCATGAATCGTCCTACCCGCGGGAGATGATGCAAATATTGCGCGCGCCCTAAAACCAGGCGGTCGTGTGGGTTTTCCCGAAAACCCCCAGGAAGAACCCCAAGTACCCAACAACCGCATGCACAAAAAGTCGGAAACGCAAACCGTGCGGAAAATGCAGGCAGTTGGCCTACGGTTACGGGAAAATATTGGGAATTGCCATGGCAGTATTGTATGGTATTTGTGCAAGAGTAAGGCCCCAATGGGCTTAGCGGATCACTATACGCTTTGTGAGTGATTGGCCGTGATCAGTCACCAAAGTAAGCAGGTAGACACCTGCTGGTCGTTGGGACAACTCAATGGGTGGCGTTGGCTGACGGGGTGCCAATGAGCGCGTCCACACGGTCCGCCCGTACCTATCCACCAAACGCAGTTCCCCCGCCTCTTGGAAAGAAATGGACACCTCAGACAAATCCACCGTAAACCGGCCAGTACTGGGGTTCGGATACACCCACATAGCACCTGCGGCCGCGCCCAAAATATTCTCTAAGAGAATCACTTCGCTGTAGGTGAATGTCCCGTCCAGGTCGACCATTTTGAGGCGGTAGTAGGCGGTGATGGGGTCGTCTTCGAAGGAGTACTGACCGCTTTGGCCACCAGCAATTTCACCGATCGTTTCCCACCAGTCGGCGGACAAGTCAGGGCTAGCGCTCGCCTCGGCCGACGACCTCTGGACCTCAAAGTGGCTGAAGTCTTCTTCGTTGGCCGTCGTCCAGGTGAGCAGGTTGGTTTTTTCGCGGGCTTCGCCGGTGAAGGAGAGGAGGTCGAGCGGAAGAACAGCAACGGCGGTCAGCGTTACCCCACTGCCATTATTATAGTTAATCTGGAGAAGGCTGTTGTTGAATACGATAATGGCCTCTTCGGGTAAGCCCACAAAAGTACCGCTAACGCTCGAGGAGCTTGAGCGCTGTAGGATTACGAAGACATCACCGTCCGCCGGGAAATAGTCGCCCGAAAGTACCAATTCGGCATCGGTCACGTCAACGGCCTGATCGCCGAACTGTAATTGGTCGTATTCCGCACAGGCGGTCGGTCCTTCCAATTCCACATATAATTCTACACCAGCGAGGTTGGTCAAGGAGGTCGACTCCACGCAACCGGGGGAGCTTCCAGGGTGCAACGCACTTCCCGCCGCTAGCTGCATCGCCGAGGTAATCTCTCCGGTGATGAACAGCTCCCCGGAAGCCGTTTGGACAAACAAACCGCTTTCCAGCGCCTGGTCACTTATGTCAAGAATACGGATGGTACCGGTG
>JBCDGT010000191.1:0-6544 GCA_038750915.1 Bacteroidota bacterium | reverse complement strand
TACCTCTTTCACGTTTTGTTTCTCCGTGATCGTAGGTTGGTAAATGTGAATTCGATCTTTGGTAACTCGGGTCAGCAGCTCTTTCTCTAGCATTATTTGCATGAACTTTAGGGTGGTTGTATACCCGACCTGTTTAGCACCTGGTTCACTGATTAATGTTTCGTGCACCTGACGTACGGTGGCAGGACCTAAGCGCCACAAGATGCGGATGATCCCCATTTCGCGCGGGGTGGGTTTATTTGTTTTTGCCATGCCTACGATTTTTTTCGTAAGGCAAAGCTATACGATTTTTTTCGTAGGCGCAAATTTTAGCTACGATTTTTTTCGTAAGCTTTCCTGACAATCGTTATTCCTTGCCCCTTTATCCAATCATTGCACCTGCGCTAGCGCCCAAATGCCACTAGCAAATTTGCTACCTTGCAGCTGGTACTTCTCCTTAAAGTCCACTACATCATTAACGAACCAAAATACCAAGAAATGCAACCCTTCCACCTTGCTGTTCCCGTTGACGACCTTGAAAAAGCCCGTCATTTTTATGGTACCGTTCTCGGTTGCCCCGAGGGCCGTACGGATACGGAATGGATTGACTTTGACCTATTTGGCCATCAAGTAGTTGCGCACATCGCGCCGCCAAAAAAAGAAGACGATCACCGGAACGAAGTAGACGGTAAACACGTACCCGTCCCCCATTTCGGGGTAGTACTGGAGTGGCAGCAATTCGAAGATTTTGCTACACGTCTGCGCAGCCATGACGTCAAATTCGAAATTGAGCCCTACGTACGTTTTAAGGGTTTACCCGGAGAGCAAAATACCATGTTCTTCTACGACCCAGCGGGCAATGCCTTAGAATTCAAGGCCTTTAAAGACATCTCCAGGCTTTTTGCCAAGCAGCTGAATGGGTAGTATTCTTGAAATAAGCCACGGGGGGAACAACAATTGGGCAAAGTCCCGCATTTTAACCACCTTTGGAGCCCTTAAGATATTATTCTCTCTCTTAGGCCATTATTACTTATTCGAATAACCCCATGGCACAACCTAATTTTTCTTCTGACGTAGAAGCCGTCGATGCTCTTGCAAAAGCCTACCAAGATCTGCGCGCTGAAATTGGCAAAGTGATTGTCGGTCAGGAAGAGGTCGTTAAGACCGTTCTCATCTCATTATTTTCTAATGGGCATTCCCTCCTCGTCGGTGTTCCGGGGCTGGCTAAGACGCTGCTGGTCTCTACGATTTCTGAAGTCTTAGACTTGGATTTCAAGCGGATCCAGTTCACACCAGATTTAATGCCGACCGACATTACGGGTTCAGAAATTCTCAATGACGACCGGAAGTTTGAGTTCAACCCTGGCCCGCTTTTCGCCAATATAGTACTGGCTGACGAAATTAACCGGACACCGCCAAAGACCCAGGCAGCCCTCCTGGAAGCCATGCAGGAGCGTTCCGTTACCGTTGCCGGCGAGCGGCATAAGCTACCAGCTCCTTTCTTTGTGTTGGCTACCCAGAACCCCATCGAGCAGGAAGGTACTTACCCACTACCGGAAGCACAGTTGGACCGTTTTATGTTCAATATCCCCCTAGACTACCCCACTTACGAGCAAGAAATTGCCGTAGTTAAAGGAACGACGGGTATTGACGTCACTCAGCTCAACACTATCCTTACGGGCGAAGAAATCTTGTACTTTCAGCAGCTGGTCCGTAAAATTCCCGTTAGTGATAACGTACTCGAATACGCCGTTAGCCTGACTACCAAGACCCGCCCCAATACGGAACGTGCTACCTCAGAGGTAAATGAATACATCAGTTGGGGAGCCGGCCCACGGGCCAGTCAGTATTTAGTACTTGGTGCCAAATGCCACGCGGCGATATCCGGTAAATACAGCCCAGACATCGAAGACGTTCAGGCCATCGCTAAGTACGTACTCCGCCACCGGATCGTGCGTAATTACAAAGCTGAGGCGGAAGGTATTACGGAGGAAAACGTCATTGAAGCGCTGTTTTAGAAAAGGGTAATTAGTAGTTGCTAATTAGTTACTAGGTAAAAAACTAACTACCAACCACCAATTACTAATGACCATGACTCTTCGCTATGGATAACCTGATCGTACACCACCTCATCGTCCACGAACTTAAGAAGCAGCCGGAGGCTGCCGAAGCCGAGTTGATTTTGAGTAAGGCGCCGCTGCCCATTACGGAACAGGCTATTGAGCTGATCGCACGATTAGACCAGATTTTTGAACGGAAGAATGACCTACTTCAGGGCTTTTTAGCCGCACCAGACGAGTCCCTCTTTCCCGCTTATTACGAAAGCTGGTTGATGGAAGGGAGAGACCGTAATAACTTCCTCACTTTCAGTAACGATACCATGCAAGTGTTGCGGCAGAGCTTACAGGGCGTCATTGGCGCTAAGGGTGGCTACTTGCTCTACGCCGACTATACCATGGAGGAGCAACGGATGCTCGGTATATTCATGATTCGGGACACACCGGGGATGATTTTCGTCGAGGAAGAAGAAGCCCTTAAATTGCATACTACCCAGTACCTTGACGTCGACCATATGGCTATGGCCGTGCGTTTACTATCGGGTAAAGGGCGTAACGTTCAACTGATTCGCCACGCGCGCACCCAAAGTAGTATCAGCCAGTATTTTACCGATTGGGTCGGCCTTGACCGTCCGGAAACAAGCGCGGAACTAACGCACAACTTCCTGGAAATGGTGGAAGAACTACCCATCCCCAAAGACAAGGAGACGGGCTACGCCATGAACGAAGGAGAGTTCGAGAAAGCCCTGGTGAAGTACGCCGCTAAACAGCCCCAACAGACCATTCGGGTAAAAGAATTCGACGAATTTTTCTACGGTAATGAGAAGCCCTTGCAAGAAATGCTGGCAGATGGAGATGGCTCTCTGGATGAGGGCTTCCGGGTAGATAAACGCTCCCTGCGTAAGCAGTTTTATTTGCGGGCTGGTTTCGGTGGCCTCAGCGTTACTTGTACCAAAGACCACTTCCGTGCTGGGCAGATCGAGGTGGATGAAGCCGCCGGGACGATCACGATTCGTAGCGATGAATTGGCCTCTTTGCTGCTCGATCAGAAGGGAGAATAGGAAGGCAACCACTACAATACAGAAGCACTTTCCCCTTCTCCTAGCCTCCCCAATAGGCCTCCGACAGGGGAGGGACAGCGCTAGCTCATGTCTTGTAGTACAAAACTAAGGATGAACATCTTCTACCCTTGCTAGCGTTTCCTTTAGGAACACAAACTAATTAGCATGTCCACCGTCTCTAAAACCATCGCAAAAGCGGGCAAACAGGCCGGCGAAACAGTCACTGAAGTAGCCAAGCACTTGATGACTTCCGAGCTAGCCATAAAGCGCAAAGAAGCTGATGCGATCATCCGGCGGTATACCCTTTTGGGTACAGTAACGGGTTTGATTCCTACGCTCGGACTGGATGTAGCAGCAGCAACCGCCGTACAAACCAAGATGATCAAAGACATGGCGGATGTTTACGAGTATGACATTGATGATCAACTCTTACGTACGGCCATCACCACTGGCATTGCGTCGTTGGGCGGTCGAATTCTAACCGAGATCGCTACCATGGTAGCTAACACGATAAGCCCACTTAAAGCCATTCTGGGCAGTGCGACCCAAGCGGCCGTTGCCGGTTTTTTAACCTTGGAAATTGGGCACCTCTACCAAAGTCGAATGGAACTAGGAGAAAACCCTGTGGACATCGAAATCATGGATATCGTAAATCACATCGTAGATCAGGTACAGGAAGGCAAGTGGGATCCTGCGAAGTTGAGCCTGGTCCATCAGATGGGTACTTTGGTGGGTAAGAAATGATGGTGCTTCAAATTGTAAGCAAGGAATTAAGGTGCTAAGCCCTGGTTTAGGGCAAACGCATCAAAGCTTTTTGTTCATAAAATCAGGTTTTTCAACGGCTTTAGTCTAGTGTTTCAAGCATCGATTTGTTCATTTTTGTCATTCGCAAAAAACGAACCAAAAAATGCTCGTCCCGCTAAAACTTGCTGCGCTCAACTCCGAGACGGACCGCAGGGCCTGGCGATCAGCGAAGCTAAACAGGCGCGGGACTTAGTTTCAGAGGAGTAGACCTCCTTATCTTCGTTATCCTTATTTGATACGTTTGCCCTGAGCCCTGGTGTCCCGAAATTGACATTACTAAGCATATTTCGTAGGTAACTGTCCCCAATAGCATTTGGCGACACTTCTCCTATTTCATACATCTAACGGGCCCCTTTTCTTTAGGGTATGGGTTGCGTTAGGCTGCAAAAGCACAGGTTAGTTGGGCATCTAGTGGGGATACTACTCCTTATGATGGGTAGTTTGGCTTACGCCCAAACCTGTTGTTCGGGTGGTGTGCCACTAGCGGGTAATTTAGGCTTACCCGCCGGAGAAAGTGGCCAGTTACAAGTAGGCATCAGTTATGACCTCAACCGCCTACGGAGCCTTTTCACCGGTAGTGAGGCCTTGATCGACGACAGTCGTACCCGGAATACCCAAACTATTCTACTAGAAGCGAGCTACAGCATTAGTGATCGCTGGGCGGTAGATGTACTTGTACCCTACATCCATCAGGAGCGGATCATTCGACGAGCTACTACGACAACAGACCTCACCACCGGTTTGGGTGATGCCGTCGCTTTGGTGCGCTACCAATGGCTCCAAACCGAACCGAATCGTTCCTGGCAGTGGGCCAGTGGCTTGGGCGTAAAACTCCCAAACGGTGCTGCCGATCGTGCCAATGCCTTCGGCATAGCCTATAACGCCGACCTCCAGCCCGGCAGCAGGGCTTGGGACATCATTTTTTGGAACCGGCTGGGGCATCAGCCGGCCTTCCGGCCTTCCCTGAACCTTTTCATTACTACCGTCCATCGCCGGCGGGGAGTGAATGATGATTATTTACCCATCATCGTACCCGGCACCGGTGAGCGACGGAGTCAGACGTATCAATTCGGGGCCGAGACCCAAGTCAACCTAGGGGCAAGCGATCAGGTATTTTGGTCTGGCTTACTCTTACAGCCAGGTCTAAGCCTACTATTTCGTCACGCGGAAAGCGACCGTACAAATGATATCGTTACCCCTAGTACTGGAGGTGACTTTCTATTTATTCAGCCTTCCCTAGGTCTACAAATTAACCAAAACATTAGTTGGCAGCTCGCGCTAGATCTACCGATCTACACCAAAGTAACCGGAACTCAGGTGGCACCTACGCTGCGGCTGAATACCGGCTTCTTAGTAAACCTCTCCTTAAGCAAGTAAATCATGAAAAGCTCCTTTATTCCACTGCTCTTCATCCTTTTGTTGGTATCCTGCGGCAGCGCCCGTGAACAAAATACGCCACGTACTACCGGTAGTTGTGATCTCTCCGGTGATTGGCTCATCCCGCGAGCTAATGTATTCGATGGCGGTCCGGGTTGCGATGGTATTCCCGCCCTCACTAATCCCGAGATGGTTCCCATTACGGAGATTGGTTTTCTCGATGATGACGCCCTCGTACTGGTGGTGGATAATGGCCCCGGACAAGCCAATATTTACGCCCATAACCTTCTCGACTGGCACGAGATCATCAACGACGAAGCGGATGGACAAGCCTTGGCAATTGTCTACTGCCCCCTAACTGGAACGGGTATCGGTTGGGATCGTCGCGTTAATGGATCAACCACCACCTTTGGCGTCTCCGGGGTACTCTACAATACCAACATCGTCCCCTACGACCGCGCCACCAGCAGTAACTGGAGTCAGCAGCGGATGCAGTGCGTCAACGGAGAACGGGCCGGTGAAAGACCAGTAAGCACCAACCTGCTCGAACTCCGCTGGCGCGACGCTAAGGCACTTTACCCCAACGCCCGTGTAACTAGTGAAAATACCGGCATCAACCGAAATTACCAGTCGTATCCTTACGGCGATTATCGTACCAACGACGGCAACCTGATTTTTCCCATCGAGAACGACGACAACCGGCTCCCTCGTAAAGAACGGGTGTTCGGCGTGATGGGCGTAGAAGTAGCGAAAGCTTACCGTTTTGGCAGCTTTGACGCCACGGGTTGGTCGCTGATAACCGACAGCTTCGACGGGCGAGAGCTGGTACTAGTAGGCAGCCAAAACCCCGAGGCCATCACCGTTTTTGACCGTACGCTCGAAGACGGTACGCTACTAGAATTCACCCTTGAAAACACTACTGGCACTAACGTACTCCGCGACCAAGAAGGCAATGTTTGGGACTTACTCGGCCGAGCGGTGAGTGGCCCCAGGGTTGGTGAAAAACTGCGGGCTCCCGACGCGATGATCGGCTACTGGTTCAGCTGGGGCGCGTTTTACCCTGGCTTGGAGATTTATTGAGCCAGTGTGATTGTTTAGATCAATAGTTAAACGGCGAGACACTCGGAGGTAGGGTGTCCGATATTCACGCAATCAGCTTGTTAATGATTGCTCTTTTTTGAGCTACCGTAACGGGTTCGCTTTTTTGTTTGGCTTGCTGATACAAGGAGAGGACAGTGCATGCTTCCATCGCTTGTTTTACCTGAT
>JBCDGT010000190.1:0-6551 GCA_038750915.1 Bacteroidota bacterium | reverse complement strand
GTTTAGGAGCTAGGAACTAGACGGCCTTCGGTCTCCTAGGAGCACGCAGGGCGTTCTAGCTCCTAGCTCCCTAGTTCCTAAAACTACACCTCTCTCCCGGCCATCTCCAAAAGGGCCTTGGTCTTACGAATGCCTTCCATAGCGGGCAAGTCACTGCCTTCGTACTCGATGCCGATCCAGCCACGGTATCCGGCGTCTTTGACAATCTTAAGGATCCGGTTGTAATCGGAATCTTTTTCGCGACCATCGGGGCCGAAGTTATGGGCTTTGGCGGAGACGGCCTTAGCGTAGGGCATGAGCTCTGTGATGCCCTTATAGCGGTCGTACATCACTTCACACTCTCGGCTTCCCGTTTTACGCTCAATGCAGAAATTACCGAAATCCGGCAGGGTCCCACAGTTGTCCATGCCGGTAGCGGCAATAACATCGGCAAGCCACTTACCATCGGAACTGTAACCACCGTGGTTTTCTACGATTACGTTCAAGCCAGCTTGCTTGCCGTACTCACTGAGTTTGGCCAGGCCTTCGGTAGCTGCCTTGGCCACTTCTTCCGCCGTACCCTGGCCAGCAGCATTTACCCGGATGCTGTGGCAACCTAAGAATTTAGCGGCATCGACCCATTTGTAGTGATTGTCCACAGCCTTCATCCGGGCTTTGGGGTCCGTATCGCCCAAGTTGCCTTCCCGGTCGATCATGATCAACAGGGATTTGACATCTTGATCCATGGCCCGTTGCTTCATTTGCTTGAGGTAGTCCATATCGGTAGCCTTGTCCTTGAAGAACTGGTTGACGTACTCGATGCCTCCTAGGTCGAATTCTTCTCGGGTGACTTTAGCGAAGTCTAGGTTATCGAGATCCCCTGAGAAGAAGGCTTTGTTAAGACTCCACTGTGCGAGGCTAATATCGAACCACAGTGGGGTGTCAGCAGTCGTGGCTGGCGTTTCGGCTGGCGCCTCTTCTTCTGTTGTAGCGGAAGGAGAGGAGCCACACCCTAGGTAACCCACGCTTCCGAGGAGGCCGAGGCCCAGAGAGGTTTTGGAGGTTTTGGTAAGGAAAGTTCTTCTTTGCATGATGCTTTTTGTTTTGCTACCGCTTAGATACGGAATGTTCAGGGAAATCCGGCGCTTGTGCTATCTCGCTGCTATACCGGATCCCTCGATCTCTATTGCATCGATCCAGCCCACGTCTCCGGGTCGGTGGTGGCCCATGTCATCAGCAACGACACCTCCGGCCCCTTTCCAAACGAGATAGAGGTCTACCTGGGGAAGCTGCTGTGCGGCGTCTGGTAATTTTAAAATAATACCCTCAACTGCGTTCCATTCTTCGGTTCGTCTTGGGGAGGTCTTTGCTAAGAGCTCTCCCTCCGGACTGCCGTAGCGTAATTCAAGTTCTCCGTCTTGGTCAGCGTGTAAGTGAGCAACGATGGCATCAACCCCAGTCAGATCAATATTAGCGAGTTTTAGCCAACCCCCTGGCCGGAAGGTAACCCTACGGAAGGCTCCTCTTTGTCCGCTACCGGGAACACCGGCGCGGTAGAGCCCGTCGTGATTATCCTCGGCTTCTAGGTAAGTAGGACGTAAGACCACCGCCTGCTGCCCAACTAAAGGGGGCGTTTGTTGGCCGCCACGATCGCGGTAGCTGGCCGCTAGCACGTAGCTTCCATTGGTATTGTCTCCAGGCTGTACCCGCCCCGCTAGCGGTAAACCGCCATTATTTAGGGATAGTATGTAGCCTACCATAGTGGCCGCATTCTCGGGAGACAGGCTTGGGTGACCGGACATCAGGCGCTCCCCCCAAGCACCATTACCGCCTTTAATCACCTTAGTCGCCAGTTGCTTGATGGTGGCCGGGCTATCATCATAACGCTCAGCGACGGCCAAGTAGGAAGGACCAACGTTTTCGCTCCTTTCTTTGTGGCAAGTATAACAATCACTTTCGGCTAACAGGCTGGCTCCTGCGGCAAAGGCTAGGTCGCCGGAGGGTAGTTGGCGCGTTCCGTTGCGTAGTCCGTCCGTTAGCGTCTTATCATTTACCCAAGTGGCGTTCACCAGTACTTCTTCCGGCCGCAACCTGCCAGCAGCCTGGTCTTCTACGTCGATTACCGATGCGGTATATTGTAGCTGGTTTCTTCCCGGTAAAAGAAAGGAGCGGTTGCCGGCTATTTCTAAGTGTAGGGATGGACGCGAATTACCCGCTGCTAGGCTTAGCGTCGCTTCACTCGTACTACCGGCAGCGTCCTGTACTTCTAGGCGGAGTGCGTGGATACCTGGTTTGGTGAGTACCGGTTGGATTTCGGATTCAATGCCAATTTGTTCCCCGTTCAAGAACCAGCGGAATTGGAGACTGTCTTTGGGGTCTGGGTCCGTACTACCGGCAGCAGAAAGCGTAGGTTGAAAGGGTATTCCGCCAGCCGTTTCGCTAGCTTCGAGGGCAGCTACTGGTGGTCGGTTCCGGGCCGAATAACTAATGCGTACCAACCGAGCGTCGGGATTGTTCAAGAAGTAATCATTGCCGTATTCAAGTAGGTAGATGGCCCCGTCGGGGCCTACCTTGAAGTCGATCGGCTTACTGATTTTTACGGAGGGCAGAAAATCCTCGATTTGTACAATCTCCCGGCGGGCGCTATCTAACGTCACTACCTTGATCCAACTCCGTGCCCATTCGTAGATGAACCACTTGCCGTGATAATATTCTGGTAGAGCGCTGTTCGTGATCGGGACCAATTTCGCTGGGTCGTAAAACGGCCCGGCCATAGCCGAGCGACTACCCTTACCAAGTACCGGAAATTCTTCACTCGGGCCGTAGGGGTACCAGATGAAGGCTGGCTGAGCGGGCGGTAATTCCCGAGCGCCGGTATTGTTGGGTGAGGTATTAACGGGGCGTTCGGGGTCGTACAGCTCGCCGACCTCGTCGGTAGCAAAGTCTCGCTTTGGGTAAGCGTAATTATCACCCACGAAGTATGGCCAGCCGTAGTTGCCGGCGGTGGTCGCCTGGTTCCATTCATCGTAACTCTGGGGGCCATAGCGGCCAGCTTCGCCAACGTCGGGGCCAACATCGCCCCAATAGAGGTAGTTGGTCCAGGGATCGATTGCAATACGGAAAGGGTTGCGGGCACCCATCACGTAAATCTCCGGTCGGCCACCTACACCATCGGCAAAAAGATTGCCTTCCGGAATCTCGTAACCACCTTCCGGGGTAGGGTTGATACGGAGAATTTTCCCCCGCAGATCGTTCGTATTCCCGCTCGATTTTTGGGCGTCGAAAGGCCCTCGACCCGGGCGTTCGTCTAGTGGACTGTAGCCGTCACTTTCCTTACTGCTGGTGTTGTCGCCAGTGCTGAGATAGAGCAGACCGTCCGGCCCGAACTCGACGCTTCCGCCGGAGTGGCAGCAGGTTTCCCGCTGTACGGCAACGCGCAAGACTACCACCTCGCTAGCCGTATCGATTACCCCGTTCTTGAAGTCGAAGCGCGACAGGATTTGGTCCGTAGAGTCGCAAGGAGCAGGAGTGTAGTAGAGGTAAAGGTGGTGGTTGTCTTTGCCGTAGCCAGGGGCAAGGGCGATGCCGTGTAAGCCGTCTTCATAATTCCCTTCGATGCAAACGTCGAAATCATGTACAATTTTGGTTTTCCCTTTCTCGTAGAGCTTCATTTTCCCCCGACGTTCCAGGAAGAGTACACTACCATTGGGCAACACCTCCATTTCCATCGGCTCGTAGATGTCATTGTCCAGCACTTCCAGTTGAAAGCGGTCTGCTTTAGGTGCGGGTGGCGGCAAGTTGGGCGCGGCCGCGGGTGTTATGTCGGTGGTGGAAGCAAAGAAGGCCTCCGCTGTAGGGGCCTTCTCTTCCAGTGCGAGTACCTGGCCCGCGCCGTGGGAAAAAGGCTCTGCTCCTTGCTTTCGCATTTCTGCATACCAAGCCCATTGGTAAGGGACCGTTGGTTGGTCATCTACAATCAGCAGTCGCCCTCCGGCTAGCACGAATCGTTCTATGGCAGTGCGATGATGTGCCGTGAGACTATCGGCTGCCGGACGGAGTAACACCAGGTTGCGGTAGTTGAAAAGGCTGTCTTCTTCCAGCATCCGGTAGCCAGCGGTGAGGGATTCCTTAGTTAAGGCACTTCGCAGTTTTTTTAGCAAGTTTTCCTCCGGCTCTCCGACGAGTAATACTGGCCCATCTGCCGGGAGGCTGACGAAGTCCCCCACTGGATGACTACCGCTTTGGCAAGCTGATAAGAAAAATAATAGTAAGAAGAAATAGTATCGCATATGGCTTTAATGCTTCTGGAAGATTGAACGAGCAAGAGAAGTAGCGGCATGATACCGAGACTGATTGCGGGCCATGCAGAAGGACAAGGGGGATAGTAGTAGGCAGGCCACAAGATAAAGCAACGAGGGGGAAAGCGCCCTTCACTGAGGATGCGGTCTCCTAAAAGTGTTAAGAGGTAGCTGAGGGCGAGTATTGGTGCCAAGCCTTTGTAAAAAGTCTTATCTTTAGGTATCAAAACTCCTGACTTCCGGTTTAACTAATAGTGTGACTAACGGAAGCCATTCCCGTCCAACGGGGCATAGGGAGCTTAAGGAATTACTTGAACTTTAGGACCTTTTCAGGCCCACATTATTGTTTTTGAGAGCCAACGTTAGCCTAACACTTTTCCCTTTTTTCCTCGTTTTTTACTTTTGTCGCAACAACATATTTTATCCTCATAATCCCGATTATGCGAAGTAAACTTACCCTTGGTTTCTTCATCGCGCTTATTGTTTTTTTACTCTCCCCTCTTTCCGCTCAGGAAGCCACGATCTGGCCGGGAGATGTTACTGATAATGGCAAGGTGAACGGCATTGATATGTTATACTGGTCCCATGCTTATGGCAGCAGGGGCTTCCAGCGCCCAGAGGCGACTACCGACTGGGTTGCTCAAAAAATGGGAGAATTTTGGAGAGACAGCTTCCCCGGAGGCCGAAACTTTGCTTACGCTGATGCGGATGGTGATGGACGTATTAGTAGCCGTGACCTTACGGTGCTCTTATCCCACCAACATCGCACCAGCGCTCGCGCCCAGCACCTTTCCGGTTACCAGCTTCCGGATACCACTGATCAGTACGATGCTATTCTGAACCTTGTCCCTGCCGGTTACCGACTTACGCCGGAAGGGACGGAAATGCTGTTGGATATAGCGTTTACGGGCCGTGGCCAGGAGGATGTCCCCATATTGGGAGGCGTGACTTTCCGCGCTACTTTGCCCGATGGCCTTTTCGCCGATTACGGAGGGCAAGAAATTGAACTGGTCGAGCGTGCCATCAAGCTAGGCGAAAAGTTCATCCAATGGGTAACCGTTGACAGTAGTAAAGCACAGCTGGCCGTAACCGTAGCGGACCTGTCGCGGGAAGATTTTGAATTAGATGGAACGCTCGCCCGTATTGCTATTCCCCTTAGTGCCGGTGCCGAGGCCAGTGCCCTGGAGGGGGCTCAATTGGTTGTGGATAGCCTCCTCGTTGTTGATACGGCTTTTCAGGCCCGCCGTATCGCCACGGATACGCTCGTAGTTGCTAATAACACCAATTGCTCCCTTACCGTCAACCCCGTCTGTGGAAGCGATGGGGTAACCTACCTCAACGGTTGTTTTGCCGAAGCGGCGGGGGTTATGGATTATACCCCCGGTGCCTGTTGGCACCCTGGATTAACCGCAGCGGAGATCAACCCTGGTGCCAATTGTCCCACAGCCTACGAACCCGTTTGTGGGTTTAATGGCGTTACCTACGCCAATGCTTGTGCGGCGGAGGCAGCTGGGGTTTCGCAGTATTCAAGCGGGGTTTGTGCCGGCAACGGCTTAAGTTGTTACGATCCCAGCCTCATCGTACTCAGCAGTGGTACTTCCCTAAACTTTGCTACGGGGGTAATTTCCTACGATTGCTCCGACGCCACGGGTAGCCCTGTTTGCGGTTGTGATGGGGAGCAATACTCCAGCGCTTGTGCCGCCGAAGCCGCCGGAATCAGGACCTATACGACCGGCTCGTGCAGTAACGCCTGCATTGACCCCACCCAGATCAGCGATACGGATGGCTGTGGAGAAACTATAGATTTCGTCTGTGGTTGTAACGAAGAAACTTACATTAATGCCTGCTACGCCGAAGCTGCAGGCGTAATGACCTATAGGCCTGGCCCCTGCAACGGTACCTCCAACTGGTGTAACGAAGCTACCATCATCCATTGTGGGGATTACCTGCCCAATGAAACGACGCGTGGTGCTGGCAACCAGCTTGTCAATTATCCAGGTACTTCGGCTGGGCTGCAACAAGGTCCTGATCGGGTGTACACCTTCCAGAAGACCAGTGCTGGCGATCTCCAAGTAGGCCTGGAGATCATGACGCCTGGCCTGAACATGAACCTCTTCCTTTTGACCGGGGATTGCAACGATTATCGAGTGGTAGGGGCCAGCACTACCTCGAATACCCAGACTAATAACGAAGGTATCGTGTTGGAGGATGCTCCTAATGGTACCTATTACATTGTCGTGGATGCTCTGGCCGCAGGCCCGGGCGGCGACTACC
>JBCDGT010000189.1:0-6554 GCA_038750915.1 Bacteroidota bacterium | reverse complement strand
CGCCGATTTCGTTTCCGGCCACCTCGATTTAGCGCGTGAATCCGGTGCTACCATCGTCTACGGACCCACAGCCGTGCCTAATTTTGCCGCACACATCGCACGGGATAATGAAATTCTTAGGGTAGGTGATGTGACCATTAAAGTACTCCACACTCCCGGGCACACCATGGAGAGCAGCACTTACCTGCTACGGGATGAAACGGGCAAGGACTACGCCATTTTTACCGGAGATACGCTATTTCTCGGTGACGTTGGCCGGCCTGACTTAGCCATTAAACAAGGGGAGATTACGGAAGAAGATTTAGCTGGTTTTCTCTACGATAGCCTCCGCACTAAGATTATGCCGCTGGCGGACGACCTTATTGTCTATCCGGGCCACGGCGCCGGCTCGGCCTGCGGAAAGAAAATGAGTAAGGCTACGGAAGGCACCCTGGGTGATCAAAAGCAGGTTAACTACGCCCTGCGTGCGGATATGACGAAGGAAGAATTCGTCCAGGAGGTACTCACGGGTTTGGTAGCACCGCCACCGTATTTCCCAAAGAACGCCCTGATGAATAAAATGGGCTACGAACGCTTTGATAAAGTGCGGGAACAAGGTACGCAGGCGCTTTCCGTCCGTGCCTTCAAGGCTGCTTGGGCGGAGGAAGAAGCGCTGGTGATCGATGCTCGTGACAAGGAAGCATTCGTCAAGGGATTTATCCCTGGTTCCATATTTATTGGCCTGGATGGTTCCTTTGCTCCCTGGGTTGGACTTTTGGTGCCAGATTTACAGCAACGCATTTTATTCATTGCTAATCCCGGGCAGGAGGAAGAGGTGGTGACGCGCCTGGCCCGAGTTGGCTACGATAATGCTATCGGCTATCTTGACGGCGGCTTCGCCAGCTGGGCAGCTACGGGAGAAGATGTGGACGAGATTCAGAACATCTCCGCTGCTGAGTACGCCAAACTGAGTACGGATACTACGCAACTACTCGATGTTCGGAAGGCCAGTGAATTTTCCGCTGAGCACTTAATTGGGGCTAAGAATTTCCCTTTAGCTACTCTCAACCAAGGAATGAGCGAGCTCAGCCCTGCGGATCAATACTTCCTGCATTGTGCCGGAGGTTACCGCTCCGTCATTGCCGCCTCTATTCTGCGGTCTCGCGGATTCCAACACCTGGTAAATATTGCTGGCGGATTTGCGGCCCTGAAGCAAACGAATTTAACGGTTACGGATTACGTAGCGCAGATCACCGAACTCTAGAGATACACTTTTCATCAACTTAGTAGGCGCCATTGCGAGTGGTACTCGTGGTGGCGCTGCTTTGTAGTTTCAGCCGGCAAAAGTTGAATATGAGACACTTGTCTTACCTTGTTAGTTGCGGACACCTTTGCCGCGCTTATGTGTAACCCACATCACAAAACGGCTGGTTTAATATCCAGATTTTTGCCAATATGAACCAATACATCGACATCGCGCTGCGTAGCTACCGGGAGTACGCCAATTACCTCTGGAATGATATCACCCACCCCCAGTGGAATTCGTATTTCTACGCCTTGATCTTTGTCTCCTTGGCTTTCTTTATCCTAGAGGTGTTTATTCCTTGGCGGAAAAATCAGTCAATCCTGCGGAAGGATTTTTTTCTCGATGCCTTCTATATGTTTTTCAACTTCTTTCTTTTCTCTTTGGTGGCCTATAATGCTGCTTCCAACGTAGTAGTGGAGTTGTTTAATAATGGGATTAAATACCTTTTTGCTGGCTTTGATCTACAGGCCAGTAATCCCATGCAAGCCTGGCCATTATGGGCTATTTTACTTACTGGATTCGTCATCCGAGATTTCATTCAGTGGTGGGTGCATCGTCTCTTACACCGGGTCGAATTTTTGTGGAAGTTTCACCAGGTCCACCATTCCATCGAAGAGATGGGTTTTGCCGGCCACTTACGGTTTCACTGGATGGAAACCATCGTGTATCGCACGGTAGAATACGTACCATTGGCCCTGCTAGGGATTGGGCTTTATGACTTTTTCATTATTCACCTTTTTAGCCTGGCTTGGGGCCATTATAATCACGCTAATTTTCGTTTGCGGCACTGGGTGAGTGGTGGCATCATTGGCTTGCTTTTAGGCTTAGCCATTGGGAGCAGTAGTTTCGAGATAAACTTGATCACCAATCCTAGTTTGGCTACCACTTTACTAGTTGGCGGGCTAGGCTTTGGGTTCGGGGCAGCAGTACTCCGCCCCCTAATGCCCTACGTTTTTAACGGCCCCGAAATGCATTTATACCATCACGCTCGCGTACTGCCCGCAGATCGACACTACGGGGTGAACTTCGGACTTACCCTTGCCATATGGGATTACCTGTTTGGGACGGATTACGTCCCGGAAAAAAGCGGTACGATTGCCCTGGGTTTTGCCGGAATGGAGGAGTTTCCGGATGACTTCGTGCGGCAAAGCTTGGTGGGAGTACCGGGTTTGTCGGCGATGGTAGCATCGTCTGAGGCTGCTGAGAAATAATGGATGATGGGGGAGCGACCTTTACAATTCCTTGCGCTGGCAAATCTTGCTTGCACCCGCGGTCGCGCCCACTACCTGCATTGAGATACTTTTTTGCGCGGCCGCAGGTGCAATGAAGGGAGGATAAGCAATGCTATGAGGATAGCAAAGGTTGGCTTTTAATGGCAATTAAGACTCAGTTGAGATAAGTTGTTGCCTTCGATTTTCTCTCTGCGCTAAGCGTTACATTTACCTACCCAACTCAGCTACTATGGACGTCGAAATTCTCGCGCGGATCCAGTTCGCCTTTACCATTGCCTTCCACTATATCTATCCGCCCCTTAGCATCGGCCTAGGCTTGCTGATGGTAATCATGGAGGGGCTTTATCTTAAGACTGGTAATAAGGTCTACGAACAAATGACCCGCTTCTGGACGCGCATCTTCGCCCTCACTTTTGGCATCGGAGTAGCAACCGGAATCGTCATGGAATTTGAATTCGGGACGAACTGGGCGACCTACTCCCGTTACGTCGGGGATATCTTCGGCAGTGCGTTGGCGGCCGAAGGTATTTTTGCCTTTGCCCTGGAAAGTGGCTTCCTCGGCGTGCTGCTCTTCGGTTGGAACCGTGTGAGTTCGAAAGTGCACTTCATTGCCACCATCGGTGTTTTTCTAGGCTCTCTTTTTTCCGCCATCTGGATTACGGTGGCCAACAGTTGGCAACAAACCCCCACCGGTTACCAGATCGTTGGGGAAGGCCTGGAGGCCCGTGCGGAAATCATCGACTTCTGGGCCATGGTCTTCAACCCCAGTAGTGTCGATCGGCTTACCCACGTTTGGATCGGCGCTTTCCTGGCTGGAGCCTTCCTAGTACTTAGTGTCCATGCCTACTACCTGTTGCGTGGCCGCTACGTCGACCTGTCCAAAAAGGCCTTTAAGATTGCGCTGGGCGTAGCCACGGTCTTTAGCCTCAGCCAACTCTTTACCGGCCATCGCAGTGCGGAATACGTAGCCGAGCACCAGCCCGCTAAGCTTGCGGCGATGGAAGGCCACTTTGATGCCGAAGGACCAGCGGATTTATACATCATGGGGTGGGTGGATAAAGAAAGCCAGACGACTACTGGCATCAGTGTCCCCGGCGGATTAGGTTTTTTGCTGGAGCAAGACTTCGACGCCCCCGTTACCGGCCTCAATGCCTTTCCGGAGGAAGATCGACCGGGGCAGGTGAATGCTGTCTTCCAGTTTTACCACCTTATGGTTGCCATCGGGATGACCCTGATCGGCTTAACCCTGTTGGCCTGTTTCTTTTGGTGGCGCGGCACGCTATTTGAGCAACGCTGGCTGCTGTGGGCCTTCGTCTTTGCCGTTATTTTACCACAAATGGCCAACCAGTTTGGGTGGTTTGCTGCCGAAATGGGGCGGCAGCCCTGGGTGGTGTACGGGCTCTTGCGTACCTCCGATGCGCTTTCCAACGTAGTGACCGCTAACCAAGTCCTCTTCTCCTTGATCGGCTTCACCATCATTTACGTCATTCTCCTGGCGCTTTTTCTCTACCTGCTCAACAAAAAAATCAAGCACGGCCCCTACGATGAAAGTGCGATACCAGACCGGCCTTTGCAAAGTGATATGGCCAGGGTCGCCAGCGGAAAAGCTTAAAATAGATTGCTATGGAATTTCTGAAAAATCAAAATGCTGCCCAGCATTTGGGCCCCTCCCCAGCGGAGCGGTCCGGGGAGGGCGGGGGGAGAGGTTTTCTTCAAAGGCTGCGAGCGACTAGCCTAAAATTCCTCCCTCTCTTCATACTATTCACCAGCTGTGGCACCGATACTGCTACGGGCTATTCCACCATTGCTGGGGTAGATTATCCAACACTCTGGTTTCTGGTGGTTGGTGCTGTTTTTACTGGTTATGGCATCCTGGATGGATTCGATCTTGGGGCCGGAGCCTGGCACTTGTTCTTTCGGAAAGAACAGAGTCGGCGGATTGCCCTCAATGCCGTAGGCCCGGTGTGGGACGGTAATGAAGTCTGGCTGGTCATCGGTGGAGGTACGCTCTTTGCCGGTTTTCCCGTCGTTTACGGTAGCTTGTTTTCGGCTATGTACATCCCGCTGATGTTGTTTCTTTTCATGCTCATCTTCCGGGCCATCAGTATCGAGTTCCGCAGTAAAGAAACCATGAAGTGGTGGCGGCAGCTGTGGGACATTTCCTACAGCTTTTCCAGCACAATGCTGGCTTTTTTATTGGGGGTAGTATTGGGCAACGTCCTGCTCGGGATGCCCCTGGATGCTAACCATGAATTCACCGGTAGCTGGTTGAGCTTCCTGAACCCTTACGCTATTTTGGTTGGGGTGACAACCTTGTCTTTGTTCATGATGCACGGCGCCATCTACCTGACGATGAAAACCGAAGGGCGCTTATTCGCGAAGGTCAATCGCTTGCTGCAGCGCTCCATTATCGTTTTTGTTCTACTGTTCGTCATTACCACAATTGTCACCCTAATTTACCTCCCCCATCTTTCCGATGGACTTAAAGGCAATATCGCCTTGTTCGGTATCCCCTTACTGGCCGTGTTAGCCATCGCGAACGTTCCTCGCTTAGTGAGCAAAGAGAAATACCTGCGTGCCTTCATCTTCAGTGCGCTGACCGTTGGTTTGCTCCTTATGACGGTGGCGGTGGAATTGTATCCCGTCATTATCATGGATAGCAGTGGTGCCGGTAATGACATCACGGTGTACAACGGGGTGGCTTCCAATAAATCCCTGGGCATCATGTTGACATTCGTGGCAATTGGTGGTCCGCTGGCGGTGGGATATACTGCCTTTGTGTACAAGACTTTTTGGGGGAAGGTGCAGCTGGATGAGCATAGTTATTAGTAGTTGTGGAGATAAAGAACCTTACTCGGCGGCTTCCCATTTAACCTCTCCCTCGATCCCTGTTCGCTGCGCGGCTGCCTACGGCGGTCAGAGGAGAGGGATGACCAAAATTCATCAGAATAAAGGTAGTAGTAACAGTCGCACGAGCGGTAGCGAGCAAAGCTGTCTTCCCTCTCTCTTGAAGAGGGACAAAGGGAGGGGTTTAAACAGCCCTGAGCGCCCGGCAATAGAAACCATAATTCACTTTAGCGAATTTTCGCTAAACACCGTATCTTGCGACTCGTAAATACCGAGCATGCAATACATTTCCACCCGAAACCTCCGCTTTGTCCTCAATGAGGTGCTGGACCTCAGTCGCCTACGTAGCTTTGAACACTACCAGGATTTCGACGCCGAAGCCACTGAAATGAGCCTAGACGCTGCAAAGCAGTTAGCGGACACCTACCTCTTCCCGATGTACCGGGAAATGGATAAAAACAAGGCTTACTATAAAGACGGTGAAGTACACGTCTTACCCGCGGTAGGGGAGGGAATGCGTGCTATGGGTGAGTCAGGTTGGCTGAGCGCGGCCTGGCCATATGAGGATAATGGCCAGCAAATGCCGACGGTAGTGCTTAATGCCGGTAGCCTCATTTTCCAGGCGGCTAATGGTAATTTAGCGGCCTACGGCTTCCTGACCACGGGAGCAGCTAACCTCATCCTGGAGTTCGGCAGTGATGAGCTAAAAACAACCTACCTTGACCAAATGGCCGCGGGCAATTGGCAGGGTACCATGGCCCTGACCGAACCACAGGCAGGTTCTTCCCTCTCCGATATCACTACTTCCTACGAGGATCTCGGCGACGGCAGTTACAGTATTAAAGGGCAGAAGATTTACATCTCGGGCGGTGACCATAACTCCACCGAAAATGTCGTTCACCTGCTGCTGGCCCGTAAGAAAGATGGCCCTAAAGGGATGAAAGGTGTTAGCCTGTTCGTTGTTCCCAAACACCTGCCTACCGACGGTGGACTGGAAGACAATCACGTCACTACCGCCGGCATCTACGGCAAAATGGGCCAGAAAGGCTACGTAGCCGCTCACCTGATGTTTGGGGAGCAGGGAGAAACGCGCGGCTTTTTGGTTGGGGAAGAATTTCGGGGCCTCAATAATATGTTCAAGATGATGAACGAGGCCCGGATCGGAACGGGTTTGATGGCTGCGGGAACTG
>JBCDGT010000188.1:0-6556 GCA_038750915.1 Bacteroidota bacterium | reverse complement strand
ATCCCGCAATAATTTCGCCTACTTCATTACTTGATTTACCGACAATTTACACCAGCCAGGCCACGAAATGGAAACGAAGGGCATCAAGTAAGCGTTAAAGCTAGTAGACCTCCATGTATAGCATGAAAGAGAAGGAACTGATCGAAGGAGCCCTGCGGGGTGATGAACGTGCCTCGCGCATGCTCTTTGATCGGTATGCTCCGATGTTGATGGGCGTCTGTCAGCGCTACTGTCGTACCCAGGCTGAAGCGGAAGATGTGCTCCAAGACGCCTTTATTCGGCTCTTCGATAAGCTTCCCAAATACGGCTTCCAGGGTTCTTTTGCTGGCTGGGCCAGACGTTTAACGGTCAACGTTGCTCTCAAGACCTACCAGCGCAAGCGCTTCTCCATGGAACAAAGCGGCCTAGAGAACCTGCCCGAAAGTGGCGGCGCTCCTACGGCCTATTCTGACCTCGGCGAGCAAGAGCTCCTCGCCATGGTACAAGCCTTACCCGAAGGTTACCGATTAGTATTTAACCTTTACGCCATCGAGGGCTACAGCCACAAAGAGATCGGGGAAATGCTGGGCATTCAGGAGGCCAGTTCCCGTAGCCAGTTACTCAAGGCACGCAAAGTATTGCAGCGCCAAATCGAAATCCGCCAACGCATCGCCATATGAACCCCATCGACGATCTCTTCCGGGACGGGCTAGGCGGGCGTAAACCCGAAGTATCCCCAGACCTCTGGGCCAAGATTAAGGCCAATAAGGCTCCACTCCCCCCACGGGGAGAGGAAATAGATTATTTCTTTAAGGATAAGCTTGCCGACCGCCACGGTCAGGTACCCGCAGGTATGTGGGAGCGCATTACTGCCGCTCGTGGTCGCCGCCTCAGGCCTTGGAAGGTGGCCTTCCGGGCAGCTGCCGCTATTCTCCTCTTATTAGTCGGTTACCTTGCCTTAACGAACCTACCGCAAGATGGCAGTACGGATGCCCTAGCGGAGTCCGCTCCAGCTGCCGTCACCACTGAACAAACGACCAACACGGAGCTAATTCCTCCAACCGATTCAAGTAATGATTTTGGTACCGAAGCCGGCTTTAAACCCGGCGAGGAGGCTACGACCCTAAAAGCTACGGACCTCCAGGGCCAAACTAATCCCTCAGCAACCACGGCCGCTGAACGTCAGGACCTCGTGACGAAAAGACTGTCAGCAGCACCAACGACAACCTCTTCACCTGCTGAGGAAGAGTCGACCACAAAGGATGTCGCAGAATCGGCCGGCATTACTACTACTACTCAGCCCCTTCCCCTGCGCGCGGAAGTATACCTTCCTAGGCAAGTCGCTCCGCTAGCTCTCCAGCAACTACCTTCCGCCAGCTTCTTTCCGGAGCCGAAGCGGCAGTATCGCCCTAGAGTCCGGAAAGGGAGTGGTTTCCGTGCTGCGCCACGGCATCGTTCACGGACGGAACTACTCTTCGGTGTTTCTTACTCTAGGCAAAATTTACAAGTGAACTCTCCTGACGCCGTTGCCCTGCGCGACGCAAGGTCGGTCAGTGAATTCCCCGAAGCAGGCTACCAAATTACCCTTCGCCAAACCCATCGGTTTTCCAAGAACTTCCACTTCATGGGAGGGCTGACTTACGCGGAAATCCGTAATCAGTACGATTATCCTTTGTTTGGAACTGGCCGCGACCTTAAGATCAATAATCAGATCCGCATGCTGGAAGCACCACTGCTGTTCGGGTACTCCCTCCCCGGCAAACGGCTTAAGGTTTCGCTAAATGCCGGCCCCGTTGTCAACCTCACTACAGCAACCCGTGGTATCTTCTTGCACCCTGATTTCACCGACCCCTTAGATTTGGCTGAGGCAGGTAACTACCGTAAAAATGTCGGTATGGGTTTTATGACGAGCCTTACCACCACTTACCCTATCGGTAATAAGGAGCCCTTCATTTTGGTCGTAGAACCTTTCTTCAAATCATACTTTAGTTCTTTCACGCAGGCGGGAGCACCTTTGCGGGAAAAATATTGGGTAGCGGGGTTACAGTTAGGCGTACGCAAAGGCTTTTAGGCCAAACGCTAACATTTTCACAACACCGCTTTGTCGGATAACAGCATTAGTGGGCGGGGGAAATAACCTCACGGCCGATTTTGGCGTTACACCACGGTAACGTAACTATCCAATATGAAATTTTCCGCGCTTCCCCTCAGTTTGCTGTTGGTTTTACTCCTAAGTTCAGCTGCCTGCGATAGCCAGAAGACGAACGCTAATTCAGCCGAATCCACTGCCACCGCCCAAACTAAGGGTAATCCCGAACCGGTGGCCGGCATCACCATTGAAGAACTCGACAAAAACTACCCCGGCCTAGAAAAAGCCTACCTGGCCGGTGGCTGTTTCTGGTGTACCGAAGCCAGCCTTGACCGCATCAAGGGAGTAGCCGATGTACACAGTGGCTACGCGGGTGGTAAAGAAATCAACCCTACGTATTATGAGGTCGCTAGTGGCGGTACCGGCCACGCGGAAGCCATCGTGGTGTACTATGACCCCACGGTCATCACTTACGAAGAAGTCCTCGACGTTTTCTTTGTCGCTCACGACCCTACCCAACTCAACCGCCAGGGACCGGACCGAGGGCCCCAGTACCGCAGTGCCATTTTCCCGCTAAATGATGAGCAAGAGCAGTTGGCTAAGGCCAAAATCAAAGCCCTCAACGCGAGTGGAAAGTTTGCCAAAGCACTTGCGACCACCATCGAAGACCCAATTGTTTTCTACCTGGCTGAGGCCTACCACCAAGATTACTACGAAGACCCCAGTAATCCCAACCAGGGCTACGTACAAAATGTAAGTCGGCCGAAGGTAGAAAAGGTAATGAAGGTGTTCAAGGATCGGCTGAAGGAGGAGTACCTTAAGTAGTCTATTGGTCTAATTGGTTTGTTGGTCTATTAAAGAGGTGTTTCATTTTTAGTTATGACGAATTCCTGACTACCAGACTACTAGACTACCAAACCACCAGACTACTTTTGCCTTATGGCAAAAATGTACCAACTCAGCAACTGTAAGACTTGTCAGCGCATCCTTGGAGAACTAGGAGAGCAGCCAGGCTTGGAAGTAAGTAACATTAAGGAAACGGCCATTACGCCGGAGGAGCTCGACCGCATGGCGGAGCTTGCTGGTAGCTATGAAGCGCTCTTCAGCCGGCGGGCCATGAAGTACCGGAGTATGGGCTTGGCGGACCAAAACCTAACAGAGAAGGATTACCGTCGCCTGATCCTGGAGGAGTACACCTTCCTGAAACGGCCAGTCACCGTCGTGGGAGATCAGATTTTTATCGGTAGTGCAAAAGCGTCGGTCCAAGGAACAGCTAAAGCGCTTGCCAACGAATAGGTTGTCGCGGCCGGACCCTGCTGAGCCTGCCGAAGTATGGGTGCTAGCAATGGTAGATAAATTGGTAGTGGCTTAACGTCATCGATTTTTGCAACTTAGTTTGGTTTTCTTTTTACGCGGACCTGGAGGTCATCGATCCATTTACTATGCCCAATCGCACTGAAATTACGGAGTATTTTCGTTCGCTACAAGACAGCATTTGCCAATCACTCTCCGTCGCAGACGGTGATGCCTTCCGGGAAGATGAATGGAAACGGCCGGGTGGCGGTGGCGGGCGGGCCAGGGTAATCAGAGGCAATCACATAGAAAAAGGTGGGGTCAACTTCAGCGCTGTCCACGGTGAATTACCGCCAGGAGCGGCAAAAAGCTTACAGACTGCTCCCGAAGAAACCAACTTTTACGCAACGGGGGTTAGTATTGTACTGCACCCAAAGAACGTTCACGTCCCCATCATCCACATGAACGTACGTTATTTCGAACTGGACGGTGGACGCTTCTGGTTTGGAGGCGGTATCGACCTGACGCCGCACTACGTAAGGCCCGAGCAAGCTGCCTGGTTTCACCAGCAACTCAAAAATACCTGCGACCGCTTCGATGAAGCCTACTACCCCAAGTTCAAAACTTGGGCTGATGATTACTTCTACCTGCCCCACCGACAGGAAACCCGGGGCGTGGGTGGCATCTTCTTCGACCGTTTGCAACCCGCTACGGAAGAGAAGAGTAAGCAGACACTCTTTGAGTTTACTGCGGCGGTAGGAGAAACCTTTGCCCCTACTTATCTTGAATTACTCGATCGGAATAAGTCACTTCCCTTCACGGAGGAGGAGCGGCAGTGGCAGCAAATTCGCCGGGGGCGTTACGTAGAATTCAACCTGGTTTGGGACCGGGGGACGAAGTTTGGACTAACAACAAATGGGCGTACGGAATCCATCCTGATGAGCTTGCCACCGCTGGCCGGCTGGGAGTACGACTATCAGCCACAAGCCGGTAGTAAGGAAGCCCAAACCTTGAACGCGCTCAAAAAGGGAGTGGACTGGCTGGTGGGCTAGGTCGAGGAAGCCTGTTCGGTACTTGCGTTCGCCGAACGCAAGGAATTTAAATGAGCCATCCTGCACTCGGCGAGTGATCAACGTATCCTGACCTGCTCTTTATCCAGGCCCTTGCACCTGCGCTCCGGCGCCCAAAAAATCTTGCTTACCTTACGAGCGAGTAATGAAAGCCCAACTAAAAGCCCTTTTCGACCACCTTCGCTACCTCTACCTCGGGGATCGGTTTTTCCTGGGAATGGCCGTGGTGATCGTATTATCCGCGATCGGTTTTTGGTGGGAAGTACTTTTCTATCTCGCCGTTTTCGGACTAGTAGTTCTCCTGGGTGCGCTGGCCTACGATATTTTCCAGCTTTATCGGGTAGCGGGCTCCGTACATGCTAGTCGACAATTACCTAAGGTCCTATCGCTGAGTGACGAAATGCCGGTGCGTATTCAGGTGAAAAATGACAGTCAACAGCCGCTGCTGGCCACCCTCACCGACGAGCTACCGGCTGACCTACAGATTCGTGACCACCGAATCGACTTCCCCCTCGCTGCCGGAGCGGACCGGGAGTTGCGCTACCCCATTCAACCCATGACTAGGGGAGAATATACTTTCGGGAGCATCAATATTTTCCTACGCACCAACTGGCGGCTGGCCGAGCGTCGCTTGGAATTCCCCCAACAACAGGCGGTCCCCGTTTACCCCAGCATTCTGCAAATGCAGCAGTTTGCCCTTAAGGCAAAAACAACCGTCCCCGCCGAAGGCCGCCGACGGCTGCGCCGCCTGGCCAAGAGCTACGAATTCGATCAGATCAAAGAGTACGTCGTCGGGGATGATTTTCGCAGCATCAACTGGAAAGCTACCGGTCGCCACAATACCCTAATGGTAAATCAGTACGAAGACGAGCGAGCCCAACGCGTCTTTTGTTGTATCGATAAAGGGCGAACAATGTTGATGCCCTTCAACGGTCTGAGCTTATTGGACTACGCCATCAACGCCACGCTGGCCCTGAGTAACGTCATTCTCAACCGACAAGATCGGGCTGGCCTGCTTACTTTCTCCGATAAAATCGGTACGGTCTTACCCGCCGACAGTAAACCCGATCACCTCAGGCGAATACTTGAAGCCCTCTACCGTCAACAAGACCGCCAAAAGGAGAGTAACTACGATTTACTCTACTACGCCAGTCGTAAACTCCTCGGCGGACGCAGCTTAATCATCCTCTTTACCAACTTCGAGAGTAACTACGCCCTCGATCGTGTATTGCCGGGCTTACGCAAGATTAGTCAGTCTCACCAACTTGTCGTCGTCCTCTTCGAAAATACGGAAATTGCCGAGCTCTTGCTCGATACGACGGACGAAGTAGAAGACGTTTACCGAAAATCTACCGCTCGCCGTTTCCTCCAACAACGTGAACTCATGGCCGCACGCTTACGGCAAAATGGGATCAAAGTCGTACTAACGCAACCAGAGAACCTAAGTGGGGAAGTGATCAATAAGTACTTGGAGTTGAAACGCCGGGGGTTGGTTTAGACGCGTTTTAGGGGGGCTAGGAGCAACTCGCCTGCTAGGTGGTAAAACAATCACCTAAAAGTGGCAGCGTCTAAATGGCCGGTAGGCCATCTAACAGCACGTAGTGCGTCTAAAACAGTCCCGGGAAGAAGGCGTCTTCGATGTGTTCCAGGCTGTGCGTGCCATCTTTGTGCAGGAGGATAGAGATGATATCGAAGCGAACCTCCCAGGTATGGTTGGTTTTACGCATGTAGGCACTAGCGGCCTTGGCGATGTTGCGCTCTTTGGCAGTGGTGACGGCAGCGGAAGGATGCCCCCAGCCTAAACCACGCCGGGTTTTTACTTCAACAAAAATGAGGCAGTCTTCCTTTTTTGCGATTAAGTCAATTTCCACGCGGCGGTAGCGGAAGCCCATGGCCTCGATGGCATAGCCCACTTCTTCGAGGTAGATTCGGGCGAGGGCTTCGCCTTGGTGACCGGTATCCAGGTGTTTACTCATCAAGACCTAAGGTAAGGTATTCCCGCCGACAGCCAAGCGTTAGCAAAGCCTTAAGATGGGAAACACTAATTCGATGAGCCCGTTATCTTTGCTAACAAGAAACAACTTCCGATGTTAAAGCAAATTCTTCTTACCAGTCTACTCCTTCT
>JBCDGT010000187.1:0-6562 GCA_038750915.1 Bacteroidota bacterium | reverse complement strand
CTTGTAAAAAGACGGTTCCCGCGGTATCGCTTAAGAACTTACCCTGTAAGTTATTGATGGAGCCAGAGAGGCTGATCGTATTGCCTTGTCGCTCTACGGCTATCCCACCGTTGGCAGTAGTTATTAATGCGGGCACAACGTTAGCACCACTTAGGCGGCTGTATTTATAGCCACTGCGGCGGGCTAGGAGCAATTGTCCCCGGAGTTCACCCGCAGGGAAGTCGGTTGTATGAATGTTGATGTAGGCTCCCCGCGTCCGGACGAACTCCGCTTGCTCGTCAGTTAGGGTGAATTGATTAGCGGCGGTAAGGAGTAGTCCGCCACGAAGATCGTCATTTAGCTCTACGGAGAGGGGAATGGCAACGGCCCCCGCTTGCCCCGGATAGCCCAGGTGTAGATGAATACCTCCGCCGATACTGGCGTCAAAAGCTGATGTCAGTCCAGCAAAGGTGCCTTGCACGGATAATTGGTTGCCATCCAGTAAGGCGTTGATCATACCCGTACCGGTGGAACTGATGGGGCAGGGTGCTTCCTGATAGCCGCTCATATTGGCCACGAAGGCCGTAGGGCAATTTTGTCCACTACGCCGGTTAATGGTAATGGGGTTAGAGAGGACATAACAGCCTTCTAGGTTTTCTATCGGTGCAAATAAGTTTAGACCGCTGAGACCAAAGTTGTAGGTGAGCCGATATACGCGGCACTGGCCAATTCCAGCACCTTCCAAATCAAAAGGAGGACCTTGTTCCGGGATGGAGATGATGTTGCCCGTATTATTGGTAAGTAGCCAGATGGAGGTGTCGCCAATGCCATCGGAAAGAATGATGTTGAAGCCGTCGGAGAAACCATCGGCAGTACAGATGTCAATATTTTCGCCACCACCATCTTCAGGAGCAATGCTGATGCTACCCGCCGTTACGGCTTCGCGATTAACGGTTATCGGATTGGAAATACTGTAGCAGCCGATGAAGTCTTCAGGCGTATTACCAACTTCGAGTCCCTGTAAGCCCGTACGGTAGGAGACCTGCCAGATCAGGCAGGCGCCAACCCCTAAGTCGCTAAAATCAAAAGGACCATTGTCAGATAGGAAAAACAGAATTTCTCCCTGGGTTGAGGTAACGACAAATACTTGTTCGTCGCCAACGGCGGGCTGGGTAACATCAACGGTAATGAGGTCAACCTGTCCGTTGACTAAGCAAATACTGGTGTCCATAGCACCATTGGCAAGCGCGATGGTGCCAGCATCGGCATTACAAAATACGTCACAATCAACACCAACCGCCCGGTTAAGAACTACGGGATTAGAAAGGTTAAAGCATTCCGTAGAAGAGGCCGCACAGATATTGTCGCCATTTTCCGTGCCAATTAAGTCTCCGGTGTAGGAGACGCTCCAAACGGCTAAGACGCCAGCCCCCAACTCTCGGAAATCGAAAGGGGGACCTCCTTCCAAACGTTGTACGATGAAGCCCGCCGCTGTAGTAAGAAAATAGGCACTGTTTTCTCCTACAAAGTCCGTCCGGGTGATTTCCGTTGCTTCTTCCGTTAGGTCGTCAATACAAACGGGAACGTAGAAGGTACCATTGCTGGTGATTAGCCGCCCGCCTGAGGCGCGGCACTGATCATTTTGTGCCTGAAGGTTACCGCCTGCAAGTAGAATCGTTACGGTAAGTATTAGGATAGACTTTAGCGTAAATCGGTAATTCATATTAGTGGATCAAAAAACGTAACAAGCTGCTTTACGCCACGGAGCAGCGAAGCAAAAAAAGGCAGGTAGATAACATGAAAAGGGAAGTTGGATAAGAAATCCCAGGCCTCCAATCAGAAAGGCAAAAAATGTGTTTGTTCCTCAAGCGCAACAAATGTACGCTTTGTGGCCTAGAAAGTCCGGCGAATTCGTGGCTTATTTTACCAATTTGGTGCTAGTATACTCACCTGTAAATGAACAACCCACGCACTTCAGGGGAAGTGCGTGGGTTGAAGGTGCCCCTTTGGGCTAATTGCTAGCTGACTGCTTATCGCTTAATGATCCGTCTGGTGGTGGCACCACCTTCATTAACAATACGTAAGAAGTAAGCCCCTGAAGTAAGGTTGCTTGTGGGGATAATTATACGACCACTTTCCATTTCAAGTTGACGAGTTTCGATTACCCGACCGCTAAGATCAAGGATAGATACTTCCGTACTAGCACCTCGTAAGTCGGTGAGTTCCAGGGTGATTTCCGACTCGAAAGGATTGGGGAACAGGTCCACCCGCCTGGCCGCACCAGGTAGGTTAGTACTACTTGTCGACTTTCCGTTGGCACAATCGTCTCCCGTTTGTCGGATCACGGTAATCGGATTGGAAAGGTCGAAGCATCCGGAGAGGTTGGTGGCGTTAGAGTCAATCTCCGCACCAACTAGGAAGCCGTCGAAGCTCAGGGCCCAAATCAAGCAAACGCCCTCACCGGCGCCTTCTAGGTCAAAGGGTTGGTTAGCGGGGAGACCAAGAATGACCCCATTGGTATCCGTGATCACGTAAGTGAAACTCATACCGATGGTGTCGGTAAGAACGACATTAATGGAGTCCGGTGTGCCGTCTCCCGCGCAGATAGTAATCGAGTCACCACCTCCTTCAACGTCGAGGTTCAGGATGCCACCGTCAACCACCGTCCGATTGGCGGATACGGCATTGGAAAGAGCAAAGCAACCTGCAATTTGGTCAAGGGCATTGCCTTCCATGAAACCGGTTAATTCACCGTTAAAGGAAATGCTATAAATCCGACAGACACCTGATCCCGCGCCACTAAGGTCGAAGGGGCCACTACCTTCGGGCAAGGCCAAGATGGTGTCTTGGTCATTAGTAATAATGAAGGCTTGGTTACCTCCCGCATTGTCGACTAAGTCCACCCCAACTGGTGGAGCACTTCCCCCAGCAATACAAAGGTCGACATCCGTTAAGGCGGTTTCGGCTACAGTTAGGGTACCACCAACTGGCGTTTCCCGAATGACGGTGATGGGGTTGGAAAGATCAAAGCAACCGGATAGGTTGGCTGCGCTTGAGTCGATCTCCGCACCAACGAGGAAACCATCGAAACTCAGGGCCCAAATCAGGCAAACGCCTGGGCCCGCGCCATCTAAGTCAAACGGCTGGTTGGCGGGGAGGCCAAGAATGACTCCATTGGTGTCCGTGATTACGTAGGTGAAGCTCATACCTACGGTATCCGTTAGGCTTACGCTGATCGGATCTGGCACGCCATCTCCTGCGCATATACTGACGGAGTCCCCTCCACCTTCTAGTTCAAGCGTACCTCCATCTACTCGGGTCCGGAGTACTCTGACGGCGTTAGACAAGGAGAAGCAGCCTTCGATTTGGTCGAGGGTGTTTCCTTCCGCCAAGCCAGTTAACTCACCATTAAACGAAATACTGTAAATCCGACAGATACCGGCTCCAGCACCACTAAGATCAAAGGGGCCGGCGCCTTCTGGAAGCGCGAGAATGTTCCCTTCGTCGTCAGTTATAATATAGGCTTGGCTGTTGCCGACATTGTCACTCAGGGCAACGCCTACCGCAGGGCCACTGTCTCCACTGATACAAATATCAATTTCGGTAAGTGGAGCATCCGCTAAGGTTAGGGTACCACCGTTGGTCGCTTCCCTGATTACAGTAATCGGGTTAGAAAGGTCGAAGCAACCGACCAGGTTGGCGGCGCTGGAATCAACTACGGCTCCTTCTAGTCCATCGGCAAAGCTAAGGCCCCAAATGAGGCAAACGCCCGGTCCGGCACCATCGAAGTCAAAGGGTTGATCCGCGGGGAGGCCGAGAATTACGCCGTTGGTATCGGTGATTACGTAGGCGAAATTAGGCCCAATTGCCCCAGTTGATTCAACGCGGATATTGTCGGGGATACCGTCGTCATCCGCACATATGGTTATTTCATCGCCACCCCCTTCGAAGCTGAGCATACCTCCATCGACGGCCGTACGATTTACGGTAACGGGGTTTGATAGATTAAAACAACCGTCAAAATCGTTAGGGGTGTTACCTACTTCGAGGCCGATCAAGTCGTCTTCGTAACTCAGGAACCAGATCAAGCAGGTTCCGCCACCAGCGGCACTTAAGTCAAAAGGACCGTTGCCGTCCGGGATGGCTAAAATTTCGTTAGCATCATTGGTAATGACGTAAGTCTGGTTCGGCCCACGTGGGGCTTCCGATTGGGTGACGGCTACCGTAGGAGCATTGCCTTCGGCGATGCAGAGTGTCGTCTCCGTTCCGCCATCGGCCAACTCGATGGAACCGCCACTAACGACACAGAAGTCTTGGCAATCCTCTCCCCGTTTCCGGTTGACAATTAGGGAGTTAGAAAGGCTGATGCATTCGGTAGCACCTGCCGCACAGATGTTGTCTCCAACGTCTACTCCAATCAAGCTACCATTGTAAGCAACACTCCAGATGACGAAAACACCCGTTCCGAAATTACGGAAATCAAACGGAGGTTGGCCCTCTAGAGAGCTGATGATAAAGCCTGCGGCATTGGTAAGGAAGTATTGGCTGTTTTCTCCCGAAAAATCCGTGCGGATGATCTCCGTCAGTCCTTCGTCCATGTCGTCGAGGCAAACGGGAACGTAGCGGGTGCCATTGGGCGAAATAAGGCGGCCGCCGCTTACGTCACAGTTCCCGGATTGTGCCATCGCGGGAAGAGAAAGACATAGCAGTAAAAGCATACCACATAGTCGGATACAGGAATAGTAATGGTGTTGCATAAGTAAATGGTTAATGCGAAGAGAGAATGGCCTAGTACGAGGAAGGTGTACTAGGAGGTTATGGTGAAAGCGTTTCTGATGTTAAAAAAACGGATATATTAATACTAACCCTCAAATTAAGGTATTGTGCGGTAATTATTCCTTCATAATTGTTAAAAAGCGAATTTTGTTTTGCTGAAACCCTGCCTGCTGGTAAAAATACCTAAGGTTTTTATGATGTACTCGGATGACCGTTCCAGGGACGAAAACTACCGTGACCTCGTCTGGGTTAACCATTGATAAAAGAATTGTTATCATGATTTCAGCGGAGATTTCCCTGTACCCTTTAACCCCGGGCTACGAGAGAATAATCATCGATTTTATCCACCTGCTCCGAGCGCAGCCGGGGCTGAAAGTGGCTACTAATGGCCTTTCTACCCAGCTCACCGGTGAGTACCCAGCCGTAATGGCGGCCTTAACCAAAGCTATGGAACCGACCTTGGCGGGAACCGTAACCTGCTCCTTCGTCCTTAAGGTCTTAAATGTCGGAATTGATCCGGGGGCGTCGGTTTCCGTCTGATTTACCTTGCTCAACTACCCCATTCTTTGCCCACGTTCGACGAGCTCAGTGAGCACCTGCGGCCGCGCCCTTTTAATGCGTGAATAGGAGGAGGAATGAAGGACAGAAGGAGGTCCAATTCTCCATTCACTCATTCCTCTGTGTCTAATACTTCGAGAAAAGCCAACGGCCCATATCCTTGAGCGAGCTTTTCTTGCCGTAGCTGAGAATACCCACCCGGTAGATGCGGCCAGCCAGCCAGACCAAGGCTGCTGCCGAGAGGATCACAATGGCCAGACTGAGGATAATTTGCCAGACAGGTGGCTCGAAAGGAAGCCGGGCCGGCATCACAATCGGGGCGAACAGTGGGATGAAGCTGGAACCGACCGCGAGGCTGGAGTTCGGTGCCTGCATGGCTGCCATCATGATATACAAGGCCAGAATAACGGGAATAGTGATGGGAATGGTTAACGACTGACCTTCGCCCAGATCATCCCCCATAGCTGAACCTACGGCAGCAAATAGGGAGGCGTACATGAAGTAGCCTCCTAGGAAATAGATGATGAAACAGGGAATAATGACCCACCAGTTCATTTCCATGATGCCGCTTATTACCTGCTCGGCCATGGTTTGCATTTCCTCCGGGTCAATGTCTGGGCTGGTCGGCATTTCTTGGGTGGCGGCGGGGTCGAAGCCAAAGAAAATAGATACCAGAAAAATGACGCCAGGAATCAGGATCATCCAAGCTAATACCTGCGTTAAGCCAACGGCGCCTACACCAATAATTTTTCCTAATAATAGAGTAGTAGGCTTCACCGAAGAAATCACCACCTCGACGATGCGATTAACTTTTTCTTCCATGACCGATCGCATTACCATCATTCCGTAGATGAAGATGGATAGGTACATCATGAAACCCATGATCATACCCAGCCCTGCACCGACGACACCGGCCATGCTCGTATCGGCCTTTTCCCCTTCCTCCACGGTGATTTTTTGTGAGCGAATGGCGACGTCCGTATCCAAAGCTTTGAGGGCTTTTTTGTCGAGCTCTAGCTGCGCAATTTTATAATTGCGCATGGCTTTTTCCACCCGGCGGCGGATGGCAATGTCCAGGTCCAGCGAAAGTGGCTCATCACTGAAATACTGGATGCGAAAGTCCTTCGCCCGCGGGTTAGCCACCTCTGGAATTAACAAAATAGCGTTGAAACCGCCTTCTTTTCCCTCTTTTACCTCCGTTTTCAGTTGTTCAACGTCGGTATCTACAAACTTAAAATAGAGCCCCTTT
>JBCDGT010000186.1:0-6599 GCA_038750915.1 Bacteroidota bacterium | reverse complement strand
GCGGACGGCCCTCAATAAGCTGCGCCGGAAGAAGGTGACGGAGGAATTGCCCCTAAACTACGCCGACCAGGAGGTAGATTGGGGAACAACAGCGCTCGACGTAGAGTATCTGGAAAAAGCAATTGCCCGCTTGCCGGATGGCTACCGCGCCGTTTTCGTCCTGATCGAAGTGGAAGGCTACAAACACCAAGAGGTAGCGGATATGCTGGGTATTACCATCGGTACCAGCAAAAGCCAGCTCTTCTACGCCAAGAAAAAATTACGGGAATACTTGCGTCATTACGTATGAAAGAGAAAAATTATCAAACCCTGCGTGAAGCCCTCAACCGCCTGCCGGAGTACGCCAGCCCGACGGACGGATGGGATAGGCTCCACCGGAACCTAACACCCGCACTGGCCGAGCGGCTGCCCAGCTACCAGCCACCGGCTGAAGTATGGAATGCCCTAAGCCAAAACCTCCACCAAGAGGCCTCCGTGGTACGGAATAGCCCCAAGCTTGCCTGGCGCCGTAATCCGGTCGTACGCCTGACGGGAATGGTGGCAGGTTTCCTGTTGCTACTGCTGGCTGGAACCGTAATCTGGAGTTCTGTTGATCATGGACCGAAGGTGAAGTACGCTCGTAGCCAGGAAGTAAATCCTGCGGCGGTAATTCCTGACTGGGATGAAAATGAGGACAGCTTCGTCAAAGTAATGGCCGAAATAGAAGCCCGGAACGAACCTAACCTCAATACCCTAGCGCTGGAGTTCGACGAGCTGACGACCGCCAAGGAAGACATCAAAGCTATGTTGGTAGCCTACGGCGACGACCCGAAAATCATTCGCCAAATGGCAGAAATCGAGCGGGATCGGTCGGATGTGTATCGTAGAATTATTATCGAGTTGTAACGATGGCTTTCCGGCTTCGGCTCTGGACGTCCCCGTCCGGTAAAAAACAAACCCCTTGCGCTCGGCGAGCACAAGGACCGATTATAAAATCATCTTCCTTTGCGAAACCTCCCCATTTACTTCTTTGCTCTTTTGGCCCTACTCGGCACCTGCGTGCGCGCCCAAACGGAAAATGCGCTACGGGAGGTGGTGACGAAGACCATTGAAGATACCTACAAATACACGCCGGGTAAAGAGCTGGCGGTGGAAGGCGAGAAGGCTGAAATCTTTGTGGAGACCTGGGACAAGCAAAAAATTCAGGTGAAGGTGGTAATGACGGCCCGCCACCCCCAGTTGGAGTGGGCCGAAAAAGACCTCGAGAATCTGGAATACATCAGTGAAGTAGCCGGACAGAAGATCTTTTTGAGAAACCGCCGTAAGGACGATAATTATCGCGCTAAGAGTGAGCTGACCATCCACTATTACATCACGCTACCCGAAGAGTGCCCGGTGTACCTAAAGAGTCATTTTGGCGGGGCTACCATCAGCAATCTCCGCAACCAACTGCGGATCAACGGCGAGTTCTCCGCCATTAACATCGACAACGTCCACGGCCTACTGGATATCCGTACCCGCTTCGGCGACATTACCGGTGAACGAATCGACGGCAACGTAGTAATCAACTCTCGCCGTTCCGATATCAACCTCTTCGACGTGGGCGGTAATTTCACCATCAATGCCACTTACGGAGAACTGCGCCTCAGTCCCAATCTACGGATGCGCGACCTGCAGATCAACGCAGATAAAAGCGACGTTTACCTATTTGAACCAATCGGTGGAGAAGGGGTGGCCTACGAACTGTCCCTCAACAATGGGGAAGTGAAACTACCCAACGGCCGCAAGGTGATCGAACTGGAAAAAACGACGGAAGTACGGCGTTTTGCGATTCAACCCAACCGGGAGCGCATCGGCACCGTCACCGCCACGGTTTCCTTCGGCGATCTTTATTTGGCGAAGCAGAATAAGGAAGTGGAGGCGCTGCGTGCTGGGAGGAACTAGGGGGCTTTTGTAGACGCTGCGCTGCTAGGGGGCTAGGAGCTAGGACGCACTTCGTGCTGCTAGGAACTGGACGCCGCTGCGCGGCTATTAGGGACTGGTTTTATTAAAAGGTGGCAGGCGACACATGCGAGAGTAGGGGTGGGCGATAGAAGTTACTATTATTGCGTTTGGGGAGGGAAAAGCAAATAGTATGAAATATCTTCCATTAGCCCTTTTGGCTTTACCAATGCTATTTATGTCCTTTTACCCACGGGAGGAGGAGTCCAAGGAAATGGCTCCAGTTGTTGTTGTGGAGGGAGAGCAAGCTCCCGTAGCCGTGCTGGAACTTTTTACCAGCCAGGGATGCAGCAGTTGCCCTCCGGCGGATGCTTTGTTGCAGGAGCTGGATCGCCGGGCGGATGCCGGGGAGAACATTATTGCACTTTCTTTTCACGTCGACTACTGGAATTACCTCGGTTGGTCGGACCCCTTCAGCAGCCCCTGGTACAGCGCGCGGCAAACGGATTATACCGACCGGCTGGGGGCACGCACTTATACCCCCCAGTTGGTCGTCAATGGCCGGGCGGAAATGATCGGCAGCCGCAAAGCGGAAGTGAAAAATGCTGTAGCGGAGGCGTTGCAGACGAAAGCCAGTTTCGTGCCACGCTTTAAGGCGGAGGTTGACGGAAAAAAAGTGCTCGTTGCTTACTCGCTACAGGAGGAAGTGGAAGGCCACCGCATAACGGCATTATTGGTCCAGCCTACGGCGGACTCGGCCGTCAAACGCGGCGAAAACCGAGGGCGTGACTTACACCACGTCAACGTTGTGCGTGCCATGGAACATCAAGAAGCAGGAAAAACTGGCGCCCTAAGTCTGGCCATTCCGGAAGGTGCAGTAGCCCAGGAGCTGGAGGTCGTTTTGTTAGTACAGAACAAGCAGTCTCTCGCCATCACAGGTGCCCAGAAAGTAAGTTTGCAGCGCTCTTAAGAGGCCTCTAGCTCCTGGCTGTACTGACAGCTTAACTTGGAGGCATCTCGGCAAGCTCGATGATCGGCTAGGTTCTGTCATTCCGTCGCACAACGTGCGACGGAATGTACTTTTTAAGTTAGGTCGCCAAGCTCGTTGTCCTTGAGCCTGTCGAAAGGTCGAGGCGCTAAGATCGATTGTCAGTACTCCTAGTTCCTAGCAGCACGAAGTGCGTCCTAGCCCCTAGTTCCTAAAAAATGGCTCCGCCATTTTACCTTTGCGCGCATGGCCATTTACTTCGCCTCAGACTTTCACCTTGGCGTTGCTGCCCGTGTATCCAGCCGACAGCGGGAGGAAGAGATCGTCGCCTGGCTCGATCATTGTTGGAAGACGGATGCGGAAGCCTTTTATCTGGTGGGCGATTTATTCGAGTTTTGGTTCGAATGGCGGGAGGTCATTCCGCGGGGGTACGTTCGTTTTTTCGGTAAACTGGCCGAAATCGCTGATGCCGGCATTCCCATTCACGTGTTTACGGGCAATCACGATATGTGGATGAAGGATTACCTGCAGCGGGAGATCGGGGTGGTATTGCACCGAAAGGGGCTGCGGACGAGGCTATTGGACTATGAGCTTCTCATCGCCCACGGTGACGGGCTGGGGCCGGGTGACTACGGCTATAAGCGCCTGAAGCGACTGTTTCAAGCCCGCTGGGCGAAGTGGTGCTACGCCCGGCTGCACCCGAATTTTGCGATGTGGCTAGCCTTCTTCTTTAGTGGAAAGAGCCGGAGCAGCCAGCCTCCTGAAGCGGAATTTCTCGGAGCCGAGCAGGAGTGGCTGGTCGCCTACTCGGAGCGTAAACTGGCGCAAGATCCAAAAATTGACTTTTGCGTGTTCGGTCACCGCCACTTACCCATTGATTTCACCCTTTCGAATAACCGATCCCGTTACCTTAATCTAGGGGAGTGGCTGCACTATAATTCCTACTGCCGCCTCGATAAAGCCGGAATTAAACTACTTTATTGGCCGAAAAGTGAATAATTTTTTTGTAAGTTCCCTCACGGTAGAAACGAATAATTGTAGGCCAATTGGTTCTTAGGCAAAATGTCATTGTGCGTGCGGAGGCCCTTACGAATTGGGACCGTCGAATGTAAAATAGACTTAAGCCCGTAATAAACAGTTAGTTACGTTTTTCCGTTACCTTCGTACTCGAATTCCGGGCAAATGAGCCCGTGTTGTTTAGGGCCGTTTTACGGCACTATTGACATTCCGCCTTCCCATTTTGCGGCCGATCCCGCACCACATTTCCACCCTTGAAGTACGCCACTTCTTTTTTGGTGGACTAAAATCTAACGCCTTGTCTTTGCAAGAACCTGAACTACCGTTAGTATCTTCTCCTGAGCCAGCCACCCCCACCCTGGCTGAGCAAGCGATGCGCGACTACTACCTCTGTCGCGTCAGCCGTGAGTTGAGCAACGTTATCAGGCGGGACGTACTGACTGGTAGGGCAAAGTTCGGGGTTAGTGACGATGGTAAGGAACTCTACCAGATGGCCATGGCCCGCGCTGTGCGCCATGGCGACTGGCGCGCCGACTACTACCGGGGGCACACCCTCCTCTTAGCTCTTGGCTTGGCGACCGTAGAGGGGATCCTCGCCCAGCTGTACTCAGATGCGGACGAAGACCCCTTCAGTAAGGGACGGCAGATGGTCGGCCACCACGCTACACCCATCATTGATGAAGATGGCAACTGGCTCTCCCCCACCGAAACTTTTAATATCAGCAGCGCTACTTCCCCTACCGCCGGCCAGATGGCCAGGGGCTTTGGTTTGGCTTTCGCCTCTAAACTGTACCGCCGCGATGAAAAATTACCCACTGGCTTCAGTGAAGCAGGGAATGAAATCTCCTGGACGGAGATCGGGGATGCTTCTACCTCCGAAGGCGTATTCTGGGAAACGATGAATGCCGCCGGAGTCGTGCAGGTCCCCATGGTCACTACCGTAGTGGATGACGGCTTTGGGATCTCCGTTTCCGTCGATAAGCAAACCACCAAAGGCAGCATCAGCAGCGCTCTGGCTGGCCTTCAGGCCGGCGATGACGATACGGGTATCGACATTTATGCCGTTAGGGGCTGGGATTACCCCGCCCTTATTGCCTTGTACCCAACCGTTGCCAAAAGAGTGCGTGAAACCCACCGTTCGGCCTTGATCCACGTACACGAACTGACCCAGCCAAACGGACACAGTACCAGCGGTAGTCACGAGCGCTACAAGAGTGCCGAGCGCCTGGCTTGGGAAAAGGAGTGGGATTGCCTCGTACAGTTCCGCCACTGGTTGATCGCTACGGGTGTCGCCGAGGCCGCCGAACTGGATGCGGAAGACAAGCGGGCGAAGAAATTCGTCATGGCCGCCCGGAAGAGAGCCTGGGAAGCGTTTAACCAGCGCTTGCAAGCTAGGCAAAAGGAAGTATTGGCCTTACTCCCTACCAGCGATGCTTACGCGCACTGTCGTCAGGAGATTAGTAGATTGGACCTTCCCCTCCAAAGTGAACTAATCGATGCGGTGCGGCGGCTCCGCCACCAACTCGGACAGGAATCGCTTCCCGACCCCTTACGCGCTTGGCTTAAGGAGAACCAGCGGGCGCTGACGTCCGCAATGGGCAGCAACTTGCTTAGCGAAACCCCACAATCGCCCCTGCGCGTACCGGCGGTGCCGGCGATATACGGGGAAGCGCCAAAGAAGTTACCGGCTTACGAACTGCTACAGCATTACTTCGCTACTAAGTTCGAAAGCCTACCGGAGCTATTCGCCTTCGGCGAAGACGTAGGCCGCATTGGTGACGTTAACCAGGGTTTTGCCGGCTTACAGGAAAAATTTGGGGTACACCGGGTTTTTGATACGGGCATCCGGGAGTGGTCTATTGTCGGCCAGGCCATGGGCATGGCCATGCGGGGCTTACGGCCCATTGCCGAGATCCAGTACCTCGATTATATCTACTACGCCCTACCTATCCTGACCGACGACGTTGCTACCCTGCGCTGGCGCTCCAGTGGGATGCAAGCTTGCCCCCTCATCATTCGCACGCGGGGCCACCGCTTGGAAGGCATTTGGCACAGTGGTAGTTACCTTTCGCCGCTCATCGGTAGCCTCCGGGGCATCCACTTATGCGTACCCCGTAACATGACTCAGGCAGCGGGTATGTACAACACTCTCCTGCAAGGAGATGACCCGGCCATCGTCGTCGAGGTCCTCAATGCCTACCGCCTCCACGAGTTAGAGCCCGAAAACCTTAAAGATTTCACCGTACCCCTCGGGGTTCCCGAGTGCGTACGTACTGGTACGGATTTGACGATTGTCACCTACGGTGCCTGCGTCAACATTTGCCAAAAAGCCGCGGCGCTACTGGCAGAAACCGGCATCGAAGCCGAAATCATTGACGTCCAGACCCTCTTGCCCTTCGACCTGGAACACCGCATCGTCAATCACCTCAGCCGCACCAACCGCCTATTGATCGTTGACGAGGACGCCCCCGGCGGCACCTCGGCCTACATCCGCCAGCAGATCCTGGAAGTCCAGGGCGGCTATCAGTACCTCGACGCTGCCGTAAAAACCCTCACGGCTACCAATCACCGCCCCGCCTACGGCGATGACGGCGACTACGCCAGCAAACCTCAGGTGATGGACGTTGTAGAAGCTGCTAAGGAAGTAGTGGCGTTTTAAGGTGGTGTTTCAGGC